>DATHPB010000411.1:0-7775 GCA_035484295.1 Cytophagaceae bacterium | reverse complement strand
GCTTCATCCTCTGTACTCACACTTTTCTCTTCTGCCTTCAACCAGGCTGTTGCTTTACAACACGCTGTAGCTTTATGGGCTCAACCCGGATCAGAAAATTTCCATTTATTAATCGATCGATCACCTGATATTCATACACGTGAGACGTCCTGGAATTCCAATGACCGAGGCTTTATTCTTCATTCTTTTTTAGACAAGGCAGGAAGTAACTCCTGGTTGTTAAAACCCGATCTTTTATTTCAATTGCACGGACTATCCGTAGAAGACAAGCAACACATACAGGACTATACAGGTATCGAACAAGTCTCTTTTCCTTTCGACACATTAGAGTCCTTGGATTTTTCTGACCAGGAAAAAGAGCAAAGTGATTATACCTGCAAAGTGGAACATTTACTGGAAGAGTTTAAAAAAGGAACCCTCAAAAAAATAGTGCTCGCCCGGAACAAAAAAGTAAAATACCCGGTAGAGAAATCGCCGATGGAAGCAGTGTTAGAATTACGCAAAGCCTATCCGAATGCATTCATCTCCGTCGCTTACCATCCTGCCGCGGGATGCTGGGTGGGGGCCAGTCCCGAGTTACTGGTATCCAGTGATGAAGAAGGGGTATTCAGAACAGTCGCTTTAGCAGGGACACAAACCTACAATCCGCATAAAAGTTTGCGTGAACATACCTGGAACGGCAAGGAAATAGAAGAACAAGCATTCGTAGCTCGCTACATTGTAAATTGCTTCAAGAGCATACGCCACAGGGAATACGAAGAGGAAGGTCCGAAAAACTACTTGTCTGGAAATCTCATTCACTTGTGTACTAATTATAAAATTGATGCCAAAGCCCTGGGAATAGAAAATCTTCCTGACTTGCTGTTGCCCTTGCTGCATCCTACTTCCGCGACTTGTGGGACACCCAAGGAAAAAGCGTTGGAGCTGATCTTACAATACGAACATACGCCTCGTAAACTATATACCGGCTTCTGGGGGACACTGAATATAGGCAACCAAAGTGCTGTATATGTAAACCTGAGATGTGCCCAATTGTTTGCCAACGGCTATAGCGCATACGCAGGAGCCGGAATTACTGCAGATTCTATTCCTGCCAATGAATGGACCGAAACAGAGCACAAGCTGAAGGCTATCCAGAAGATCTGGGAAAGCAATTCTTAACATTGAATTAAAAGAATTATCCTATCTTGCGTTGATGTCAATCATTTACCAGGTACCCGCCATTTTACACAAGCATGACATTCGTCGTGTGGTCTTATCACCCGGATCGAGAAACGCTCCGCTGACTATTTCTTTTGCACGCCATACTTCTTTTGAAAAATATATTATTCCGGACGAACGCTCTGCTGCCTTTGTTGCACTGGGTATGGCTCAAACTACAGAAATGCCCGTCGTGCTTGTCTGTACGAGTGGTTCGGCTGCATTGAATTATGCACCGGCAGTAGCGGAAGCTTATTTCGCCAATACTCCCCTGCTTATACTCACCGCCGATCGTCCGCCAGAATGGATCGACCAACAAGACGGACAAACGATCCGCCAGCAAAACCTATTCGGTAACCATGTCAGGGCATTCTTTCAATTGCCTGTAGAAACTGCACATCCGGACGCATCATGGGAATTTTGCCGCAAGCTCAATGAAGCCGTGCATGCGTGCAAATTGCATCAGGGACCTGTGCATGTAAACATTCCGTTTAGAGAACCCTTTTACCCGGAACAAGAATTTACGTTCGACGAAGCCCTCCAATACATTGCCTTTCCTAAAATTGGTAACCGCTCACCCGAACCGTTTCTAACAGAATTTCTGACACGCATTCCTTCTCAGGTAAAAATTCTTTGCATTGCAGGACAAGCCGTGCCTAACGAAGAGCTGAATGACATCATTCCTCAGCTAGGCATTCCTGTCGTCACCGAACCTCTCAGCAATATAGCGCCAAGTGCTAACCGGATTCAGAAACAAGACTTGTTCCTCTCCAAACTAAGTGAGGTACAGCAGGCAGAGCTTCGTCCAGATCTTTTGATTACCTGGGGAGGTGCGGTGGTTTCCAAATCGTTGAAGCAATTCATCCGAACACACAAGCCGCTCCAGCATTGGCACCTCAGCGCTTCCAACCAATGGGCCGATACGTTTAAAAGCTTAAGCGGTGTAATCGACGTGAATCCGGTTGACTTTTTGCAAGCATTGATCAATACCTCTTACAATAAAAGATACCTGAATGAATGGACGGCATTGGAAAAGAAAGCCGTTGCTTATACGGAAAATCAACTGGCCCAAAGTCAAGAGCTAACAGAACTCAATGCCTTTCGCACCGTCATTCAATACCTTCCTCCCGATGCCTATATACACGTAGCCAACAGCATGCCTGTTCGCTACCTGAATTTATTAGGGTTTTCCAATCCCGATCCAGAACGTGTCTTTTGCAACCGGGGAACAAGTGGCATTGACGGTGCGGTAAGTACGGCTGTAGGATGCGCCCTATCTACTGATAAAACAGTTGTCTTGTTGACCGGAGACATGTCCTTTTTCTACGACCGCAATGCCTGGTGGCATAATTACAATTGTCCTAATTTAAAAGTGATTGTATTCAACAATCATGGCGGAGGCATTTTCAGAATCATTGACGGACCTAAAGGCCAGCCTGAGTTGGAAGAGTATTTTGTCACCAGACAAAATTTAACGGCGCGTCATCTGGCAAATGAATTTGATCTTAATTATTTTCACGCCAACAATTACGACGCGTTAAAATCTCAATTGCATAAACTCATGAATGCATCTACCCAACCTTCCGTCTTGGAGATAGAGACCGACGGGCAAGTAGATGTATCTGCCTTTCATACATTCAAACAACAATTCAAATTATCCTAACCTATGCAGAGCCAATACAAATGGGAAACCCTGAAGGAGTACAAAGAAATACTTTTCCAATACCACGAAGGCATTGCAAAAATCAGCATCAATCGTCCTCATAAACATAATGCCTTCACACCGGACACGGTGAGTGAAATGATCGAAGCCATGGAGCTGGCCCGTCAAAACAATAAGATAGGTGTTATCATCCTGACAGGTGAAGGTGGCAAAGCATTTTGCAGCGGCGGAGATCAAAGCGTACGCGGACATGGCGGTTATATCGGCACCGATCAAATGCCAAGACTGAATGTGCTGGATCTGCAAAGACAAATCCGTTCGATCCATAAGCCAGTCATTGCCATGGTAGCAGGCTGGGCCATCGGTGGAGGGCATGTACTGCACGTAGTGTGTGACCTCAGCATTGCTGCCGATAATGCACGTTTCGGACAAACAGGCCCTAACGTGGGCAGTTTCGACGGAGGTTTTGGAGCCTCTTATTTAGCCAGAATCGTAGGACAGAAAAAAGCACGGGAAATTTGGTACCTCTGCGATCAATACGATGCACAGGAAGCTCTGGACATGGGACTTGTAAACAAAGTGGTACCGTTGGATAAACTGGAGGAAACAACGGTTGCCTGGTGCAAAAAAATACTGGAGAAAAGTCCTATTGCCTTACGTATGTTGAAGAGTTCTTTCAATGCAGAACTTGACGGACAAGCAGGTATACAGGAATTGGCAGGAAATGCAACATTACTTTATTACCTGAGTGACGAAGCCAAAGAAGGTAAAAACGCCTTCATGGAAAAACGTAAACCTGATTTCGATAAGTTTCCCAAATTCCCTTAACAGAAAAAGAAAACTGTTTTGTCTTTCCAACGTTAAATGCATACTACGTACAAAACCTCACTTTTTATGAAGAAAACGTTTATTTTATCCATTGGTATCTTAAGCTTATGTTTTGTCAGTTTGACATCCAGGGCGCAAAGAGGACAGGAAAACAACACACCTGAAAGTAAAGCCAACAAAGTTGCACAACACTTGCAAAGCAAGTTGGGATTGACTGACGATCAAAAAAACAAACTATATGATCTCAACATGACCACGATCAAAAGTACACGAACGCTGAAAATAGAAAAACGCAACGACGTGTCGGGCTTGAAAGAGGGATTTTCCTCTATACATAAAGAATACGACAAAGGCATCAAGTCAATCCTAACTCCTGAGCAATATACGGCTTATAAACAAATACAAACCGATGCGAGAGCGAGGGAACAAAAAGAAAAGCAAGAACAAGCTGGCGGTAAGAAAATAAAATTCAATGCTGACGAAGAAGATCCTGAAGAAGAAATGACTTGGGAAGAAAGTGATTAAATTTTAGCATTCATAGTCAATAAAAGCCCTTGTAACCGAGGGCTTTTTTATTTCCCCTTCCCTACAAATAGGTATTTTTTTGATCGCATTAAACCCAATGCCCAGATAAGTGTCCAAAGACCGCCAGAACAATTATAATTAACTATTAAAATGAAAAAGAATATTGCCTTTTTGGCGTTGACGGTCGCCTATGTATTGATCGGACAAGCCCATGCTCAACAACTCTATTTTTTAAGCCCGGAAGAAAAAGCCAAACAATCGGCAGAACACATGCAAAAAAGACTGGGATTAAAAGAAATGCAAATCGAGCAAATCTATACCCTTAACCTTGTTAAGATTCAAAAAGTAAGAACCATTAAAAGTCAAAAAACAATCACTCCCAAAAAATTAGATCGTGATTACAAGGAAATACGCGAAGAATACAATACAAGATTACGAAGCGTATTGACTCCCGAACAATATCAACGGTGGGAAATCCTGAAAGACGAGGCCAACGCACGCAGGAAAGTGAAACAGCACCAACAGGAAATCTCTAGCCTGCAGGAAGCGATCGGTGATGAAACAGCAGATCCCGAATCAGAACTGGAAGGCATAGTAACAGAATAATAAAAATGCCGCTTGAACATTTGTCAGGCGGCATTTTTGTTTTTAGCTTTTCTTTAAACACTGTGCTCTTACCTATTTATTTTTTATTTTTATGAGCAACATCATATAGTAACTTCCCATGCCTGACCTTCACGATATCACCGAGTTTACCGATATACAACAAATGGTCAATTCGTTTTACAGTAAAGTCAGGACAGATGATTTCATCGGTCCTATTTTTAATGAACGCATACAAGACCGATGGGATGAGCATTTGGAGACCTTGTCTCGTTTCTGGGAAAGCATCTTATTGGAAACGAACAGATACAATGGTCGCCCATTTCCACCTCATGCTAATCTTCCCATCAACAAAGACCATTTTGAACGATGGTTAGGATTGTTTATTGAAAACATAGACCTACAGTTTAAAGGTCCCAACGCAGAAGAAGCAAAACTAAGGGCATTTAACATTGCCCATGTTTTTATGCATAAACTGGAAAGTCTTCGGGGAGAATCTTTGGAATAACAAAATGCTCATCCTTGCCCAAAGAGCGCTTTACCATGTTATTGTTATGATTTATTTTTTAATAAGTCCCTGATTTCAGTCAACAGTTTTTCTTCATTGCTTACAGCTGGTGTAGCCGGTGTTTCCGCTTCTTTTTTTTGCAGTTTATCAATGACTTGAACAATTAAAAAAATAGCAAACGCTACAATGATAAAGTCAACCGATGCTTGAATGAAGTTACCGTAGTTGATCGTTACAGGTTCCGTAATGAGTTTGCCGGACGTATCAAACATCGATGCCTTAATGTTCAGTTTAAGTTCTTTGAAATCGACACCGCCTATCAATACACCTATCGGCGGCATGATAACATCTGAAACCAACGAGGTCACAATTTTTCCAAAGGCGGCTCCAATAATAATACCGACAGCCATGTCAACAACGTTGCCACGCATAGCAAACGCTTTAAATTTTTGTAAAAAGTTCATAGGGTTGAAGATTAAATCTTGATAAAACAAGTTAGTCATAATTCAAATGGATGCAAACAATCACCGTTCGAATTATATACATCCCTATTCAAAGTAAAATGCTATATTAGAAGCCGAAAAGAACCTACATGGAAAATCAAAACATCCACTTGTCGATTGTCATACCTGTTTATAACAGACCTGCTGAAGTAGACGAGCTGTTGTACAGTTTGACAGAACAGGTTCTTAAAGATTTTGAGGTCGTCATTGTTGAAGATGGTTCCAGCATCATCTGCGAAGGCATCGTAGATAAATACCGTTCTTCCTTAAGGATACATTACTTTTACAAAAACAATTCAGGACCGGGTCAAAGCAGAAACTTCGGTTGTGAAAAAGCCACAGGTAATTATTTTATTTTTCTAGATTCTGATTGCGTCATTCCCCCTCGCTATACAGAGATTGTGTATACGGCATTGATCAAAGATACGATCGATGCATTCGGCGGACCCGATAAAGCACATGATCAGTTTACCACTTTTCAAAAAGCCATCAATTACTCCATGACTTCTTTCCTCACTACGGGCGGCATTCGTGGAGGAAGCGAGAAGCTGGACAAGTTTTATCCGAGAAGTTTTAACATGGGCTACTCCAAAAAGGTATTTGAAGAAACGAAAGGTTTTTCCAACATGCGATTTGGAGAAGATATCGACATGAGCATTCGCATCTTAAAAAAAGGCTTCCACACCAAACTCATTAAAGATGCTGCTGTTTATCATAAAAGGCGTACGAGCATCAAGCAATTTTTTAAACAGGTGTACAATTCAGGCATTGCACGCATCAACTTATATAAAAGGTATCCTGAGTCATTAAAACTTGTTCATGCCTTGCCTTCTTTGTTTACATTGGGTACTGCCTGTTCCGTTTTGCTTTCTCTGTTTGTATGCAGTTGTTTTATTGTTCCCTTATTGGTTTTTACCGTTCTCTTGTTTGCAGATGCAACCCTCAGAACGAGAAGCATTGCTATCGGCTTATGCGCTACCCTGGCCAGCTATATACAGCTCATTGGTTACGGTTCAGGATTTATAGTGGCCTTCTGGAAACGCATCGTTTTAGGTAGGGATGAATTTGCAGCCTTCAAAAACACTTTTTACAAATAACTCTTATAACAAAAAATCGGTCCCGCTTTGCATCAAACAAAACAGAACCGATTGAAGTGAGGCAAGGTGTTTTAAGCTTTTTCGTTCTTCGCTTTATCTACAAAATAAAAAACAATCAATCCTAACACAAACAATCCGAAAATCCAGGAACCAATCAACGCCACTTGTTCCGATTGCTTGTAATGTTCCGGTTCAAATTTGAAAACGATGCTATGTTTTCCTGAAGGTATTCTCATGGCACGCAATACATAATTGACACGGAAATGCGGAGCCAGTTTCCCATCGATGTAGGCGTTCCATCCCGGTTGATAATAAATTTCAGAGAAGACCACCAATTGTTCGGATGATGCGTCGTAATCGTATTTCAATTGATCGGGATCACTGTTTTCTACCAGCACGATGCTTGCACTGCTGTCAACAGAAGGTGTAAAGCCCTTGATCAAACTGTCGAAACGTTTGTCTACCACAGCAACATGAGCAACATCCAATCCAGTCAATGCTTTCATTTCCTCCGGTGCATTATTTACCACTTTCAATTCTCTCACAAACCAGGCATTGCCCAATGCAGAAGGATTTTGCTGTACATACGTTTGATCTGTTTTTTGATCCGGAACAATAACGTATTTCGTATTGAGCATGCTGAACACAGGTTCGTTAAATTTAAATCTTCCGGTTGAATCGGTAAATTGATTTTCTATCAAGTCCTGGTAACGGGCCAGTTTAATGGCACTGTAACCTCCTACTGATTTATGGTAATAAGAAGTGGTCGCATCGTTAAACGGGCTCTTGCTTAAGTTCAGTACACGGTAACTCAATCCTTTGTCGCGCAAAATCTGCTCATCTGCCGC
>DATHPB010000410.1:0-5932 GCA_035484295.1 Cytophagaceae bacterium | reverse complement strand
CCACGTGAAATAATAAAAAGTGGCTGTAGATAGTTACAGCTACCTGTGATCAGTTAAAAATAAAAAACCTGTTCAATATTGAACAGGTTTTTTTTATACCCTTTTTTCTTCGAAAGACTTATGCGTAAATGCCTCCTCGTTGTTCCTTTACCAATTCACTGTCAACAAATTCTTCGTAAGTCATCAACTTATCCAAAGAACCTTTAGGTCCTATCTCGATGACACGGTTGGCAACAGTGTTAGAGAACTGGTAATCGTGTGAGTTGAAAAGAATAGTTCCTTTGAAATCGATCAATGCATTGTTTAGAGCAGTAATGGATTCAAGGTCCAGGTGGTTGGTCGGTTCGTCAAAGATTAATACATTGGCCGCCTCCAGCATCATCTTGGAAAGCATGCAACGTACCTTTTCTCCTCCAGACAATACGGTGCTCTGCTTCAATGATTCTTCTCCTGAAAACAACATCCTGCCTAAGAAGCCGCGAATAAACGTTTCGTCTTTGTTGGCGGAGAATTGTCTTAACCAATCGATCAGGTTGTCTGAAGATTTAAAATAGGAAGAGTTGTCTGTAGGGAAGTAGGATTGCGTAGTGGTTACGCCCCATTTGAATGTACCGGCATCTGCCTTTTCTTTACCTGCGATGATATCGAACAAAGCGGTTACCGCCAGTTTATCATCGCTCAACACAGCGACTTTATCGTCGCGGTTGATGGTAAAGGTTAAATCCTTGAACAAATATTTCCCATCTACTTTTTTTGTTAGGCCTTCTACTGTCAGCAATTGATCGCCGGCTTCACGTTCTCCTTTGAATTGTATACCAGGATATCTCCTGCTAGATGGTTTGATTTCATCGACAGTGATTTTTTCCAATAACTTTTTACGCGAAGTGGCTTGCTTGGACTTGGAAGCATTGGCACTGAAACGGTCTACGAAATCCTGTAGTTCTTTACGCTTATCTTCTGCTTTCTTGTTTTGGTCGGAACGTTGCTTCAATGCCAGTTGACTGGACTCGTACCAGAAACTGTAATTACCGGTAAACAATTGTATTTTGTTGAAATCAATGTCGGCCACATGTGTACACACCTGATCCAGAAAGTGACGGTCGTGGGAAATAACAATGACGGTGTTTTTAAACTCGGCCAGGAAATTTTCTAACCAACGTACAGATGCAATGTCGAGGTCATTGGTTGGTTCATCCAGAAGAAGAATATCAGGATTTCCGAAAATGGCCTGCGCAAGTAACACGCGTACTTTCAAGCTGTTTTCCATGTCCTTCATCAGGCTGTAATGATGTTCTTCTGAAACGCCCAAACCGCTGAGTAGTTCGGCGGCTTCCGCTTCTGCATTCCATCCGTTCATGTCGGCAAATTCTGCCTCCAACTCTGAAGCCCTTACACCGTCAGCTTCAGAGAAATCAGGTTTTAGATACAGTGCATCTTTTTCCTGCATCACCTGATAAAGCTTACTATGGCCCATGATGACAGTTTGAAGCACAGGGTATTCATCAAACTCGTAGTGGTTTTGTTTCAAGAAAGCCAGACGTTCTCCCGGAGTTATTTCTACCTTGCCGGAAGTAGGATCTATTTCTCCCGATAATATTTTCAGGAAGGTAGACTTGCCAGCTCCGTTTGCACCGATAAGGCCATAGCAGTTGCCAGGCGTAAATTTAATTTGTACGTCTTCGAATAAGGTACGTTTACCATAGCGAAGCGTGATATTTTGTGTAGAAATCATGATCCTTTGAATACTAGATTTGGAGGTGCAAAGATACACTTATTTTGATAAAGGACAGAATGATTTTTCAGTACTGGAGTTAAAACGACTAAGCAAGGAAATGCCGTGCGAATCCCATCAGGTGTTAAGGGAATATTACCTTTGGTTCGGGCTATTCAATGGGGACAATGTATATTTTAAGCCCGTTGAAATTAACTCATCAGTTGTAAATAAAAAGTAGTATTTTTAGAATTGTACAAGAAGCAAAAGCTATGGCAAACTCATTTTTTAAAACAAAAAGCATTGAAAGCATTTTAAAGGAAAGCGATGAAGGTGCTAAACTTAAAAAATCATTAACGGCCTTTAGTCTGATATTGTTAGGAGTTGGAGCGATCATAGGTGCCGGCTTATTTTCATTGACTGGTATCGCGGCAGCAAATAATGCAGGTCCCGCCGTGACCTTATCTTTCGTGGTGGCTGCTACAGGTTGTGCTTTTGCCGGCTTGTGCTATGCCGAGTTCGCCTCTATGCTTCCGGTTGCAGGCAGTGCATATACTTATGCTTATGCCACGCTGGGAGAATTGATTGCCTGGACGATTGGGTGGGATCTGATCCTGGAATATGCAGTAGGTGCAGCTACGGTAGCCATCAGCTGGTCTCGCTACCTGATCAAGTTATTGGAAAAGTGGCATGTCGCTCATATTCCTTACCGCTGGATGATGTCTCCTTTTGAAACCTTTACTGTAAACGGTGAAGAGGTTTCGGGCATCATGAATTTACCGGCTGTATTCATTACTGTACTGATGTCGTTGATTTTGATTCGCGGTATACAGGAATCAGCAAAATTTAATGCGGTTATTGTAGCCTTGAAAATAACCGTAGTTGTTGTGTTCATTGCATTGGGTTGGAGTTACATCAATCCTGCTAATTATGACGATTACATTCCTGCAAACACAGGAAGCTTTGAACATTTTGGCTGGACAGGCATCATGACGGGAGCAGCAGTGGTATTCTTCGCCTTCATCGGATTTGATGCTGTATCAACAGCAGCTCAGGAAGCAAAAAATCCTCAACGTGACATGCCCATCGGTATCTTGGGTTCATTGCTTGTGTGTACGGTATTGTATGTATTGTTTGCTCACGTGATGACAGGTTTGGAAAACTATCAACACTTCAAAAATGAAGCAGCACCTGTCGCTCTTGCTATTGCAGCAACACCTTATGGCTTCATGCAGGAATTGATCATCATTGCCATTCTGGCCGGTTATTCTTCTGTGATTTTGGTTTTGTTACTAGGACAATCCCGCGTTTTCTTTTCGATGTCGAAAGACGGATTGATTCCTAAGTTGTTTTCTGATGTGCATCCTAAGTTCCAGACACCCTGGAAGTCAAATCTGTTGTTTGCAGTGCTGGTCAGTCTGTTTGCCGCGTTTGTACCGGTTTCCGTAGTAGGTGAAATGTGTAGCATCGGTACTTTGTTTGCATTTGTTTTGGTATGCATTGGTATTCTTGTCTTGCGTAAAACACGTCCTGATTTACCAAGAGCCTTCAGAACACCATGGGTTCCTGTTGTGCCTATACTGGGAATTTTGGTTTGCTTTTATCTAATGTACGCTTTACCCCTAGATACCTGGATTCGTTTGTTTGTATGGATGGCGGTGGGTTTCGTAATGTATTTTGCATACGGCAAGAAGAACAGCAAATTGTCGAGAGAAAAGTAATGGTTTAAAGAAACAGCAATGATTGTTTACGGAATAAAAAATTGTGACACTGTAAAAAAAGCAACAACCTGGTTAAATGCACACCATGTTAGTTTTGATTTTTACGATTATAAAACACAGGCCATCACAGAAAGCAAGCTGAAAGCATGGTGTGCGCAGGTGGGCTGGGAAGTGTTGTTGAATAAGAAAGGAACCACCTGGCGAAACTTAGATGAAAATACACAAGCATCGGTTACCAATGAAAAAGCAGCGATTGCGGTGATGTTACACAATACAAGCATCATTAAGCGACCCGTGATTGAAAATAAAGAGCAGATCGTTGTTGTTGGATTTGATGAGAAAACGTACCTGCAGAAGATAAAATAGAAACACAGTGAAAGTTCTCAGTCTTTTTTGGATGACCAAGAGATTTACTTTTGAATCATAAACCAGGAATATTAGGTTCTTTGAATTATTTATTACTTATGCTATGAAAAAACTAATAACCTTCTTGCTTTTTATTTATGGCGGATTTATTCTTTTGTCCGGTTTTTTAAAAAGCATTGGAGCATCGCACGAGACGAACTTTTCAATAGGAGACACTAGACTTACAATTCACAATCCCACCAATTGGCCCTTTATTATTTTATTCAATTTTCTTGGAGGATTTTGTTTGATTTACTTTGCTCTTAAAACCCGAGGTTACAATAAATATATTATAACAGATATAGAAATGCTCGACGAGCAAAAAACAGTTCACAATACAAGCCTTCTTTCTGGATTAACAATATTTACTGGCTTTTGGAGTGTTTTAGTAGGTTTGTGGATGTTGTTTCGAGGAATATCATTGTTAAGTGTATTTGAAAATAATGTGCTTGATAATATTATTTTGATTATTCTTGTTCTAATGTACTATATCCCTTTTGGGCTTGTGCCACTGATTTCAGTATTTAATAATTTGTCCACGCATAACGATATTAAAAAGAGAAACGAGACACTGGCCTTTCATGCTCGGAAACAAAAAAAATCTACTTAAGGCTACTGATAATGTTTACCGGCCTTTTTATTTTTAAAGCATTCAAGTATTAGTAAACTAAAAACTGTTTAGTGAATTGATGTGTCGCGCTGTTTAATTCGATGATGTAAGAACCGGATGCAACACCATTTAAACGGATCGTGTAGGTATCCTCATGTTGAATAGTGGTTAGGTTTGGGATCTCCACACCAAGATTGGTATAAATTCGTACTTCATAGTGTTCATCATTGTTTAGCACGATGTTGAGTTCATCTTTTGCCGGATTAGGGAAAAGGAAAAAATCAGTTGCCGTTTGGAAAGAGACGGCTTGAATAGAGGTATGTGTTTGCGTGCCGTTAAAATCAATTTGAGTCAGTCGGTAGTAAGACGTTCCTCCTAACGGATTTAAGTCTGTAAAATCATAATTGGAAACTTGCAGGGTATTACCTTGTCCGGTCTTGTTGCCGATGGGTTCGAAGTGTTTCCCGTCTGCACTGCGTTCTATAACGAAGGATGCGTTGTTTATTTCCATCGCAGTCGACCATGTCAGTAAAGCCATGTTTCCTTGTGCCTTGGCTTTGAAATAAATTAACTCAACAGGTAAAGGAAAGTTACAGGTAAACTGTGAAGTTCCTTGTGTGGCATTCGTAGCGGTTGCGCTGTTATTGGAAGGAATGGCTACCGATGCATGAGTGACTGTCCATACCCCGCCTGCAACTACAGCAGTACCCAGGTACACTTCTCCCTGACAGGTTGTGCAGGTTACATTGGAATAAACATGTATCGTTTCTCCATTGGTGCCGGTACCACTTGTAGAGGTTGAAGTGACAGCTGTGATGGCTGGTGCAGATTTGCTGTTGTTACCTGGATTGCTATTGCCAGAACCTCCAAAGGCTGCGGCGAAATCCAAGTCTATTCCTAGACCTGCATTACAGAAAATTTTATTTCCGATGAAAGTATTTTTAATACCCATGGTATTGCTTGATACCGCTACCCCTATGCCAAATCCATTTCCCAAAGAAGGATTGGCTCCTGTGTTAGTAGTATATGCAATGGTGTTGGCTTGTAAAGCTCCCAAGCCGCCGATGGTATTACTGTTCCCGTCCGGTGCGGATCCTACACCTTGTATAAATATACCTCCGCTTTTATTTCCCATCGCGGTAGTGCCATTTGCCGCTACACCAATGAGGTTGTTGTAGACGGTATTGTTTGTCCCTCCTATGAGGTGCAAGCCTTCTTCGCTGTTGTTGCTCAATATGTTTCCTTCATTGGCGTTGGCCCTTCCGATGGTACTGTTACTGGCGAAAATGGAAATGATGCCGGACTGTCCGTTTCCTCGGGCGAGTGAACCTGTAACATCAGTTCCGCAATAATTGCCGATGATGAGTGTTCCCGTCATTTCTGTATTAGGGTCTGCGCTCAACACGATTCCTTGCTTGCCATTGCTGGATACAATGTTTCGTGTTGCTGCGGTATTGCCTCCAATGGTTACGTTATTGCTGTAAA
>DATHPB010000409.1:0-4172 GCA_035484295.1 Cytophagaceae bacterium | reverse complement strand
ATCGGCAATCAGTCCAATGATCAGTGACGTGCCAATGGCACTGGCTTCCAAAGAAACTGTGCTGGCTGAACTGATGACGAGTTTACGCTCCCAAAAGAGTTGCGCCACTTCTTCCTCTTTCAATTTTCGACGAATGGTGATGCGTTTGTTTTCCATAAAATCATTTACCGGATGAACATAAGCTGCTCCCAGCAACAGATCTATTGTTTCGTCTGTATGATTCAAAATGATCTGAGCAATTTTTCTTGTCAGGTTATCCGGATCGGAACCTCCCATGGTCAGCACAATACCTGATTTTTGATCTGTTGTTTTTTTAATGCCATTAAAAAATGCAGGCCTTAGTAAAGCATAGTCTGCGCCAAGCAACAGCCTGACAGACGAAGGACATTGGTAATCTGACAGAGAAACACCTGGCGCATGATTGATGATGATATCTGCATAAGGGGTATTGGTGTAAACCAAGTCATCGATCAAAACAAATTTTGAAACACGTTGCTTGATTGTTCTTTGCCACGCTTCGTCAAAATAATAACCATCGGCTATCAATATATCATCGACGGTTAATAGGTTACTTAAGACTTGCAATTCATCCTCGTCCTCTTCGATCAACAGCAAATGAAAAGCATCATTCCCAATCACTTCTTTGATATATGTTCCTGAGTTTTTTGCGATGAAACAGATGGCAAACTCTGAAGACAACATTTCTGCCAGTGCACTGCAACGAATCAAATGTCCCAAACCGATGTACTCATTCCCATCTGCTCTAAAAACGATCCGTTTCATACTTTTTTCTGCTCTATGTGTTGATTGATCAATGCCAACTCAGGATGAGTATCCATCAATGAGATGATTTGTTCCGCATTCATTTGATCGGCACGATATTTTTCGATCAGAGTTTTTATCAAAATCAAATCTTCCGCTGTATCCAATGTGATTCTATACTTACTGGCATCCGAACTTCTTGTCAAATCCATCAACGCGACATGACCCGATAGATTTTGATTGATGTATGGAGTTACGTGTTCTCTCAGGTTAGCGGCTGATGCTTTTTCCCAAGCCTCTTCCAAAAGCTTGAAGCTGAATATTTCAAAATCAAAACCTCTGGGATATGTTCGTTTGATGCAGTTGGAATAATACACATCTTCTCTTTCCAATGCCAGATACTCCTCTGCTGCTTTTGCAATTATCTTTCCATCTATCAGCGGACAATCGGAGGTAACACGCACGATGTGTTTCAATTTATTTTCCTTGGCACAACTATAAAACCTCGACAATACATCGTCCAACGGACCTCTTGAACAATTGACTGCATACTCTTTACAAAACCCGGCTACCTGATCATCGGAAAGTTCAGTAGATGTGGCCACTATTACAGGAAGCTTTGATTCCACCAGTCTCTCCAAATGATGTATTAACACAGGCTTTCCCAGAACAGGAATAAATATTTTACCTGGTAGCCTGGTGCTGCCTGTACGAGCTTGAGTAATGATAGCTATTTCTCCGGAGTCAGGCATACAAAGTTAATTTGTGAGTCGGTTGAACAAGTAGTTATACTGCTGCATTCAGGTTATTCGCTTAAAAATTCTTTTATGGCATGGATCACATGTTCTTGCTCTTCTTGTTGGAGCGAAGGATACATCGGAATACTCAGACAATGTTTATAATAATTTTCAACTTGAGGTAAGTCACCCGTATGATAACCTAACTCTTTATAGTAGGGCATCGTGTGAACGGGAATATAATGTACCTGAGCAAATATGTTTTTTGACTTCAGGTAATTGTACAAACCAAGTCTGTCTTCCACTTCTATGATGTACAGATGATACGCGTGTTGTTGCATAAACGGACGAATGGTAATTTTATCCATTCCCGAAAACGCGGCTTCGTATCTTTGGGCAATCTCCTTTCTTTTCTCTAACCCTTCGTCGGCCCGCTTCAGTTGGCTGATGCCCAAAGCAGCCTGCATATCCGACAACCTGTAGTTGTAGCCGAGTTCTTGCATCTCGTAATACCACCCCCCGTGATTTTCTATCAGCAATGCCGCATCTTTCGTAATGCCGTGCGTTCTGAGCAATAATAGTTTTTTATACAGCGCTTCGTTATTTGTGGTAATCATTCCTCCTTCTCCCGTAGCAATATGTTTTACCGGATGAAAAGAAAAGATGGCCAGTTCTCCATAAACCCCATTGCCGCAATGTTGTTTTATTTTTTTAGTGTCGGTAAAATATCCACCAGGCGCATGACAAGCATCTTCAATGATCCACATCCCATATTCATCCGCCAGTTTTCTATATTCTTCCAGGTTAACAGGACTACCCGCAAAGTCCACAGGTATCATACCTTTGATGCTACCTTTAGGATGAGCAGTCAGTATTTTTTTCACTTGTTGAATATCCAGTAACAGTGTGTCAGGATCAATGTCAGCAAACAATACTTCACCTCCGCAATAACGAATGCAATTGGCACTGGCTGCAAAAGTAAGTGGTGTTGTAATGACTTTGTCGCCTTCTTTCACTCCCAAAGCAAGGGCACACAGGTGAAGAGCCGCTGTACCATTAGAGACAGCAACAGCGTATTCGCAGCCTATGTACGCTGCAAATTGTTTTTCAAATTCAGCAACAGACGGTCCTTGTGTAAGGAAATCTGAACGTAATACTTGTACGACAGCATCTATGTCTTCCTGACTGATATCATGTCTTCCATATGGAATATTATTCATAGATCACGCTTTAAAATCAGGATCCACATGCAATCTGATTTGATTTCTCAGATCTTCTACACTCAGCCATTCTGAGTTGGTACCGGAATTATATTTGAAACCCATGGGTACCGGCTTACCTTTAAATTTTTCTTGTAAATCAGCTGGCTCCCATATAGGTGTAGAAGGAATAATCACATAATACTGATCAAATTCAATCGTATTCAAAGAATCCGTTTCAGTGATCATTTCTTCATGAAGTTTTTCTCCCGGACGAATACCCACCATTTCATGTTTGCAAGCAGGAGCTACTGCTTCTGCCACGTCCAGAATTCGGTAAGAAGGAATTTTTGGAACAAAGATTTCACCTCCCCAGGCATGTTCCAAAGCATAGATCACCATTTTAATTCCTTCTTCTAAAGAAATATTGAAACGTGTCATGTCCTTATGAGTAATAGGCAACACTCCTTCTTTCCTTTTATCCATGAAAAAAGGAATCACGGAACCTCTTGATCCGATGACATTGCCGTATCGTACTACCGAAAATACAATGTCACGTTCGCCCTTCATGTTGTTTGCCGCAACGAATAATTTATCTGAACATAACTTGGTAGCACCGTATAAATTAATGGGAGCAGCAGCTTTATCCGTAGACAAGGCTACAACTTTTTTAACTCCACTGTCTAATGCCGCATTGATAATATTTTCTGCTCCGAGTACGTTGGTCTTTATACATTCCATTGGATTATATTCTGCCGCAGGTACTTGTTTTAGTGCGGCAGCATGAATAACAATGTCTATGTTTTCAAATGCTCTTGCCAATCTTTCTTTATCACGAATGTCTCCTATGAAAAATCGTATGGCTGGATACTTACTGACTGGGAAAGCTTGCGCCATCTCAAACTGCTTCAGTTCGTCTCTGGAAAAAATAACCAGTCTTCGAACGCCCGGATAATGTTTAAAAACATACTCTACAAATTTTTTACCAAAAGATCCGGTACCTCCGGTGATCAGTATCGATTTATTATTTAAATCCATGGACATAAATTCTGCTAAAAAGTAAGGTGTTTATAACTATAAGATACCCAAATCTTGCAATCTGCTACTTATTCTTTTCAATTAAACTACTGGAATACTCCTGCCACTTCCATGCGCTGGACATCATTTCTCGGATGCCGTATTGAGGTATCCAATTCAATTCTTTATTTGCTTTGGTACTGTCGCTGTATATGGCCTCTACATCTCCAGGTCTGCGAGGTACTATTTCATAGTTCAATTTGATCGAAGTGACTTCTTCAAACGCCTTGATCGCTTCAAAAACAGATACTCCATTCCCTGTGCCTAAATTGTAGATCTCATACGAGGAGGAATTGCGTTTATCGATCAGACGTTGCAGGGCTTTGATGTGGGCATCTGCAAGATCAATCACATGTATATAGTCGCGTATACAAGAACCATCTCTTGTTTCATAATC
>DATHPB010000408.1:0-2345 GCA_035484295.1 Cytophagaceae bacterium | reverse complement strand
CCGGCAGCGCCTCAATACGGTCTTGCATGTCATCAGCGTATTTCTTCAGTTTACTCAATTCATAATCGCCGGAGATGTGAACGAACATGATTGGGATTTGGGACACGTCAATTTCTATCACTTGCGGATCGTCCGGTAAATCTGTCGGCAGGTCGCTTTTTGCTTTGTCTACCGCATCTTTTACTTTCACTTTTGCTTCAGCCACATCCACATCCGTGTTGAACTCCACGATGATGCTGGAAAAATCCTGCACTGAATTGCTTGTTACTTTTTTCACCCCCGATATGGATTTTACCTGTTTCTCAATTTGCTTGGTCACCAGGTTTTCCATGTCGGTGGGAGAAGTACCAGGGTAAATAGTACTCACATACATTTGCGGAAATACAATCTCCGGAAACTGTTCCTTCGGCAGGTTGATATATGTCATCAAACCCGCGAAAGTAATGATCACCGTGAGCACGTATATGCTGGTCTTATTATCAATAGACCAGCTGGTCAGTTTAAATTCTTTCATTTGAATACGTTTTAAAATTCATCCGTAGAATCAATGTTACAATTGCGTCTTCAATACGACCGGTTGACCATCTACTACATCCTGGTAACCTACTGTGATGATCTTCGTACCAGGCTTCAAACCACTCAGTACTTCCACTTGAGATTTATAAGTCAATCCTAATTCTACAGGAGTCATAATGGCTTTGTTATTTTCAACGACATAAACAAAATCACCTTTGGCTGTACGTTGCACAATATTGATTGGAATAACAATGGCATTTTCCTTTTGGTAATCTTTGATGCTGACATAAGCGATCATGTTTGCCTTCAGTGATTTGGCTTCCCCAGTCAGAGGCATCTCTATTTTGAATGTACGGTTGACAGGATCAATGACATCTGCAGCAGTTTGTACCTTAGAGTTGATTTCTTTCTTGGCATCCGGGAAATATAATTTCACCAAGTTTCCTTTCTGTATGGAAGAGATGTAGGACTCCGGAACTTCCGCTACCGCTTTTAAGCTGCCATTGTTGATGATTCTAAAAGCAGGTGCACCGGGTGCTGTGGCTTCTCCCACTCTCACATAGATCTCATCTACCAAACCAGTGAACGGAGCTCTGATGCGACTCAATTCGTATTGTTCGTTTAGGCTTGCCAATTTTTTTTCTAATGATTCTTTCTGGTTTTTTGCCTGCAGGTATTGAACTTCTGTTCCAATTTTCTCATCCCACAATCTTTGTTGTTTGGCAAAAATCTCTTTAGACAATTCCAGTGATTTCTTCACTTCATTTATGCCGGCAATCGTAGTCGACGCATCAATCTGAGCCAACAATGCGCCTTTGCTTACGGTTTGTCCTCTTTCAACAAAAACATCTTGCACCACACCACCGGATTTAGGGCTCACTCTTACATTTTGATCAGAGTCTACTTTACCTTGAATCTCTACATAATGAGCAAAAAGCTGAGGTACAAGATCGCTAGTGATCACGATCGCTTTTTTCTGCGTGTTTTCTTTGTTAGCAGTATCTTTCGGCATTTCTTTTTCCAGCTTGGAGATTTGAGCCATCAGATCGTCGCGTTGTTTTTTCAAATCAGCCAATTCTGCTTTTTTATCCGGAGCTGAGCATGCGTATGCTACGACTGTCGCTAGGAGGAGTAATAGGTTTATCTTTTTCATATGGGTAAAAATTATTCTGTATATAATGTTCCTGTTGATTTTTGGTATCCTATTTTTGCTAATAAAGTATTGTAAACAGCATTGTAAAAATTCGTTTGCGATTCTTTAAAGGCATTCTCTGCTTCTACGACCTCGATGTTAGAAGCCGTTCCTGAAGTATATTTTATTTTCGCAGTGCGCACCACTTTAGTTGCCAGCTCTAAATTTCTTTTTTGAATCTTCAAATTCTCGATTTCATTATTCAACGTAGCCATCGATTGCTTTGCCTGCAAATCTACTGTTTCTGCAAAGAAGTTCAGGTTGTTTTCCGCTTTTTGATAAGCATACTTCGATTGTTTCACTTTATAAATCTTACTGCCTCCGTCAATGATAGGTACACTCAGGTTAACACCCCACATCGAATACTTATACCAAGGATCTCCTCCAAATAACTTAGGTACAGTATTGTCTGAGCGGTTGACACCGCCCGTAGCGAAAGCAGACAACGTAGGTAAAAATTTTGCCTGGCTATTTTTCAAATCCAGCCGTTGCAATTCCAATTGTGTTTCCAACAAACTGTATTCAATTCTGTTTTTAGGATTAGCCACTGCATTTTTATCGATCGCTTCAATTTGAATGTCCTTCACCTCTCCAACCAACGAAATCGAATCGGTCAACGGCATGCCCATTTGATACT
>DATHPB010000407.1:0-11129 GCA_035484295.1 Cytophagaceae bacterium | reverse complement strand
AACTCAAGGAGATAATGCATATGGTTCACCTAAAAGTGCTGTTATAACGATATCGACACCTACACCATTTTTAAATAAAAAATTAGGATTGGGCCTGCACTTCTTACGTGATGTAAGGGGCCCTTTAGCTTCTACTGAGTTCCAACTGTCCGGAGCCTATCATGTTAAAATAAGAGATGGTGTTTTGGGTCTTGGCTTGCGTTCGGGAATTCTTTCTCAAACCATCAATGCCAACTATAATGTAGTGGATCCAAACGATCCTATTTACCAAGCTTTGCAACAAGGCAAGGCCAATCAGATTAAACTGGACCTTACAGCTGGTGCTTGGTATAAAACCTCGAAGTTTTATGTAGGTCTAAGTATAGGCCATATTCCTCAATCCAAATATACATTTGGCCTTGACTCGTTATCGTCCCGTGTCAATAATCATGTGTATTTAACAGGAGGATATAATTTTAGAGTAGGACCTTCGTTAGTTGTTACACCTACAGCGTTGATTCAAACAGATATTCATGAGTGGACTTACTTGTTTGGAGGTATGGTTACTTATAATGATCGTTTTTGGGCTGGTTTGCAAGCTAGACAATCCATTGCAGCAAAAGATGCTCAAAGCGGTGGAAAAACATTGTCAAATGACGATGTGATTTTGTTGGTTGGTTTCAGCATGTTAAAAAACAATGCGCTTAAAGTTGGATACGCCTTCGATTTTGTAACAAGCGGAGTAGATGCAAAGAAAAGAACATCGCATGAGATCATGCTTTCTTATTTTGTTCCTGCTCCTTGGGACCAACCTAAGCCTAAAGTGCGTACTCCAAGGTATAGACACGAAGAAAACTAAACAATTTTTATTGTATTATAGCAAGAATATTAATGCTATGTGTTTAAATAAATTGTATTTTAATTATATTTTATTTAACCCTTGCGTTATATGTTGAAAAAATGCTAACTTTAAAAACTAATTTTACCGTATAAAGACTAGTAAAGCTTTGTTTAAAGGATAAGTTAAGGTTATGAATAGATTTATTGTCCAAGTTAAGTATGCTCTTCTGCTTACTGTTGTACTGGGTGCAACATTTTCTTGTGGAAGAAAGGGAGCCGAAGATGGCGGTGGAGACCTAACAGGTGTTCCTGGCCGTGAATCTTGGGTCCAAACCATTCCATATGGTATGGTTGTTTGTCCATCTGGTACGTTCCATATGGGTCAAGCTGACCAAGATGTTCCAGCAACTCAAATTAACCACAATAAGCAAGTCACAATAGGTGGCTTTTACATGGACGAAACGGAGATCACGAATAACGAGTATCGCCAGTTTGTTACTGTAATGCTAGCCGATTCAGTAAGTGTACTTGGAGAAGAGTATGTGATGACGGAGCTTTATCCCGACACGACAGTTTGGGTTAGAGACTTTACTCACCATATGGGCGATCCAATGATGGAATACTATTACGCACACCCTGCGTTTGACGAATATCCTGTAGTAGGTGTTGACTGGTGGGCTGCTAAATATTTTTGCGAGTGGAGAACTAAGTTGATGAACGACTGGAGAGCTACTCAAGGTTTATGGCAGATGCCTCGCTTCCGTCTACCTTCAGAAGCAGAATGGGAATATGCGGCAAGAGGCGGTAGAGACATGGCGAAATACCCTTGGGGTAATCCATACATGAGAAACGCTAAAGGTTGTATGCTGGCTAACTTTAAGCCAGGAAGAGGTAACTATTATGACGATGGTTTCATGTACTCTTCACCTGTTGCATCTTATTTTTCTAACGATTATGGGCTATACGATATGGCTGGTAACGTTTCTGAATGGTGTGAAGATGCCTTTAATCCTTCTGCGGTTCCTGTAGTTTGGGATTTGAACCCTACTTATTTTGAAGACAATGAACCTCGTAAAATCATTCGTGGCGGTTCATGGAAAGACGTGGCTTACTATTGTGAAACAGGTACTCGTACCTTTGAATACCAAGACACTTCTAAGTCCTATATCGGTTTCAGATGTGTAATGACCTACCTTGGTCGTTCTTCTGGATACGAATTCTAAACCTGTATTTAATCAACCCATAATATCTTAATCAATTAATTGTTAAACTTTAAATTACCTGCAAAATGAGTAGCAAAGGCGGAAATGTTATTTTTGATAAGTTTATGCCCATCCTTTATGGATTAGGTGCAGCAGTCGTTATTGTTGGAGCGATGTTTAAAATCATGCACTGGCCTGGTGCTGGTCCTATGCTTGTTGTTGGGTTGTCAACAGAAGCAATCATCTTCGCTTTCAGCGCGTTCCAACCAGTACACAAAGATCCAGATTGGGCTAGGGTATATCCTCAGTTAGCTGAAGATTTCGACGGCGATGATTCATCATCATCAACTGATGTTGTAGGTAAATTGGGAGATATGATGGCTGAAGCTAACATCAACCAAGGTACTATTACTAAATTGGGTGCTGGCTTAAATAGCTTGAACGAATCAGTAAGTAAAATTGGTGATTTGACCAATGCTTCTGTAGCTTCTAGTGAATATGCTACTGTTGTTAAATCTGCTACTGCATCGGTTAAAGACCTTAGTTCTTCTTACGCTAAAGCGGCTGAAGCAATGTCAGGTATGTCTAACGCATCTGTTGATGCTCAGAAATACCACGAACAAGTTCAACACATCACTAAAAACCTTGGTGCATTGAATGCTGTTTACGAAATGGAACTTCAAGATGCTAACAACCATTTGAGAGCAATGAACAAATTCTATGGTAACTTGTCTAATGCTATGGAAAACATGGCTGACGCTACTAAAGATACTCAAGCTTTCAAAGACGAATTGTCTAAGCTTTCTAAAAACTTGACTCAATTGAACAATGTATATGGCAACATGTTGTCTGCCATGAAAGGTTAATTCCTATACAATTTCTGAGTTCGTTTTAAGTTATTGATAAATAAGTAAACACATTAAATAGATAAAACAATATGGCTGGCGGTAAAGAAACACCCAGGCAGAAAATGATCGGTATGATGTACTTGGTACTAACAGCTTTGTTAGCACTTCAAGTAAGTTCTGCCATCATTCAGAAATTTAAATTTTTGGATGATAGCTTACAAGTAGCGGTTACTTCTGCAAATAAAACAAATACAGAAACAGATGGTCGTATTAAAAAGGCTGTAAAAGACAACGGCGGTAAGGCTGAAGACTTGGCTGTTTTGAAAAAAGCTGAAGACGTTCGTAAACAAACCAACGAAATGCTTAGCTACATGAATGCACTTCGTGCAGAATTAGTTAAAGAAACGGGTGGTGAAGAGAAAGACGAAAATCAAAATGTAATCGGTTACGTTGGGGCTAAAGAGGAACAAAAAGTGATGGAAATCATGCTTGGTCCTGAAGGAAGTCACAAAGGTAAAGGGTATGATTTGAAGAAAAAGCTGAACGATTATGCTCAGAATGTTTCTAATCTGGTAGGCCCTAAAACTCTTCCTTACAAGCCTTTGGCTCTTGATGCAAAAGAAGATCCAATGTTCATTAAGGATAAAGAGCAAAACAAGAAAGACTTTGCTGAATTGAATTTTGCTCAAACTCCAATGGTAGCTGCTTTGGCAGTATTAAGTACTAAAGAAGCGGAGATGCTTAAATTGGAAAGTATGGCATTGGAGGATTTGGCTAATCAAGTGGGTGCTTCTAACCTTTCATTTGACCAGGTATTTGCGATGTCACGTGCTACATCTAACGTTGTAGCAGCAGGTACAGACTACGAAGCGGAAATGTTTATTGCAGCTTCTTCTTCAGCTCTTAAACCTACATTCAAATATGGTGGTAGTGAAGTTCCAGCGGTTAATTCAGGTGGTGTTGTTGTAGGTAAGGTGAAATTCAGAGCTTCTGCTGGTGCTTACGATAAAGAAGGAAATGCGAAGAAAACTTGGGGTGGTTCAATTACCATCAAAAACAAAGGTAAGGATACAGTTTTCAAATTGGAAGTTCCTTACATCGTAGCTAGACCAGTTATTCAAGTTCAGTCAGCATCTGTTCAGGCATTGTACAAAAACTGTGGTAACGAGTTGAACGTTCAGGTTCCTGCATTGGGATCTAACTACAATCCTAACTTCTCTGCGAGTGGAGCTACAGTTGTTAAAGGTTCTCAAAAAGGAATTGTAACGCTTATACCAACTGCTGCTACTGTTAAATTGAACGTATCTAGTGGTGGTACAGCAATAGGTTCTCAAGACTTCAAAGTAAGATTGATTCCTAAGCCAGAAATCATCGTTATGTCAAACGGTAAACCGGTTGATGAAAAGACAGGTATGGCTGCTCCAGGTCCAAGATCCTTGACAGTTGTTGCTAAGCCAGACGAAAGCTTCCAGGCATTCTTACCTAAAGATGCTCGTTATGCAGTTACTCAATGGGTGGCTGTATTGGTAAGAGGTAAACGTCCTGTATCTACTCAGAACTTTACATCAGGTACCGGTAACTTGTCTGCATTTGCTGCACAAGCTATGCCAGGTGATCGTATCATGGTGGAGGTGAAGCAAGTGAAACGTACAAACTTCTTAAATCAACAGGAAGTTGTAAACTTAGGAACACCGATTAAAAACGTTCCTTTGAACTAATACATAAAGAAATTTATTCATACTGCCTATGAAAAAGTTAAGTGTTGCTTTGTTATTGTTTGTTGTTGCTGTTTCATTTAATGCGGTAGCTCAAGAAACACCGGTTGAATCCACTGTAGTGCAGTGCGACGATTGCAATAAGCATTCTACTCACTACATCCATGAATCGGATGTGATGTACAGAAAGATTATCCTTCGTGGTATTGACCTTAGGGAGAAACAAAATCTTCCTTTGTTTTCAAGAAACAGAGAGATTACTGATTTATTCATCAAAGGTGTGGAATCAGGAACGATTACTCCGTACATGAACGATTCATTGGATTGTGGTCGTCAGATCACCATCGATGAATTCCACAAAAATATTTTGATCCCTTCTGATCAAGCTCAGCTTACTCAGGAAGAAAAAGATATCATGCTGGCTAACGGAGATTCATCTTTCATGCAGTCTGGTGGTACGGAATATTTCTTCCCAAGAGATTTGTATCAGATGGAGATTAAGGAATGTTTGATCTTTGACAAGCAAAGATCAAGAATGTACTACAACATTCTTGCGTTGACGTTGTACGTTCCTGCTGATCATCCTGCTAACATCAGAGGCATTCAGACCGTAGTAGCTTCTTTCAGTTACAAAGAATTAGTAGAGAAACTATTCAAAGATAACCCTAAAGCAATCTGGTTTAACTCTATCAATGACCAAGAGCACAAGAATCTTGCTGATGCATTTGAATTGAGATTATTCAGTTCTTATATTCTAAAAGTGTCCAACCCTACTGATTCTTACTTGTCAGATATCTATGGTGGTGATCAGCAAAAGGGTATCATGGCTTCTCAATGGGCTGCATATGATTTGTTAGAATATGAGCATCATCTTTGGGAATTCTAAAAAGCATTTTGAGCAACGCTTGAATTTTTCATAGGCAAATAAAAAGTCCCGCTATCATTGGCGGGACTTTTTTATTATTAATTGTCTCAAACAAATCTGTTGTTTACTGATCACAATTTTTCTTTGATAATGGTTGCTTTGCTTTTGCCAATCACATTAGATAGTTCTTCTATAGTAGCAGCTTTAATTTTGTCTATGGTTTTAAACGTAATTAAAAGCTTTTGCGCAGTATTAGGGCCAATACCTTCTATTCCGTGCAAGACACTTTGATTGAACGTATTTTTACTTCGTTTTTTTCTGTGAAACGTAATAGCGAACCGATGCGCTTCGTTCCTGAGATTTTGTAACAATTTCAATCCTTCAGACCGTCTTCCCAGAATAATGGATTCCTGATCACCAGGGAAAAATATTTCTTCTAAGCGTTTTGCCAGGCCAATTACCGGAACCAGGCCGTAGATGTTGACTTCCTTTAAAGCTTCTATAGCCGCATTGAGTTGTCCTTTGCCACCATCAATGACAATTAGCGATGGCAATGGCGCTTGTTCCTCTATTAGTCTTTTATATCGTCTTCCGACCACTTCTTTCATTGAAGCAAAATCATCCGGACCTTCAACTGTTTTGATATTAAAATGACGGTAATCTCTTTTGCTTGGTTTACCATTTTTGAAACAAACCATAGATGCTACCGGATTCGTGCCTTGTATGTTGGAGTTGTCGAAGCACTCAATGTGAAGGGGTAATTCTTTTAGGCTTAATTCTTTTTGGAGAATTTCTATTGCCTGCGTATAGCGTTTGTTAGAGTCGCTTTCTATTCTTTTATTTAATTCTATAAAAGCATTTTTTAATGAAATGTCGAGAATTTTCTTTTTGTCGCCAATCTTAGGTACTTGCCAATCGTACGCTATGTCTTTAATCCATAAAGGTGTGATATTGCTGATGATTGTAATGTCCTTGTTTTCATCAACAGGAAGGTTTTGTGTTGCCTTGAGGTAAGCATGAAAAAGTATTTCTTCATTACTTTCGTGAAGTTTCTTTTTGATGTCTACATTATACGTTTGTACGATGGTACCATATTGCACGTGTATTACGCTGACTGTGGCTTTGACATCATTGCTCAATATTCCGAGTACAATAAGATTACCCAAATCCGGATTAAGAATTACAGATTTTTGTTCCAACAAATTGATCTTATACAAAGATTGCTTGTAACCTTCTGCTTCTTCAAATTTGAGACGTTCTGCGGCTGCAGTCATTTGTTGCTGTAAAAATTCTTTTGCAACAGCATAGTTGCCTTTCAGTATATGAACGACTTGTTTTATTTTTTCCTGGTAAGCTTCTTTTGTTTCATACGATACACAAGGTCCTTTGCAATTGTCTACATGATATTCTAAACATACCTTGTATTTGTTCGCCAGGATATTGTGAGAAGATAAATTTAAATCGCAGGTTCTTAGCTTAAATATTTTACGAATGGAATCTACTAAATCATTCATCGTTCCAACAGAAGTATAGGGACCGAAGAACTTTGCTTTTTTATACAGCTCGGGTCTACGGGTAGTAAGTAAGCGAGGGAAAGCTTCGTCGGGAATGCAGATAAAAGGAAAACTTTTATCATCGCGTAATAAAATGTTATACTTGGGCTTAAAGGCCTTGATAAGATTATTCTCCAACAACAATGCTTCATACTCGGAAGTCACGACAGTAAACTGAATCGAGTGGATTTGGCTTACCAGGCGTTGTGTTTTACGATCTTTATTTTTAAGATCCAAAAAATAACTGGTAACTCTTTTTCTCAGGTGCTTTGCTTTACCAATATAAATGAGCTCATTTTCTTTATTGAAATATTTATACACTCCCGGTTCCGAGGGAATGTTACGGATAGTTTTTTTTAATTCTTCTTTATTTCTTATCAGCATTGATGGGTTACAGATCTGGAGGTGTATCCTGCGGGGTGCCTTTTATGTTATAGACTGAGGAGTCAGAGGCATTCTGCATATTTTTATTTTTGTATATATTACAATCAATTTCTACCGATAAAGGTTTCGGTGGACGAGGGAATTTTTCTTGTTTGATGCCTGTGTTAGAATCGCCATATACTTTGTTCATGAATATAGCCCAGATGGGCATAGCCATGCGTGCTCCCTGTCCGTCGTCCATAAGCCGAAAGTGAATGCTTCGATCATCGCCGCCTACCCATGCCCCAGAGACCAAATGTGGAGTAATACCCATGAACCATCCGTCGGAATAATTTTGTGTTGTTCCTGTTTTCCCTCCTATCTCTCCGCCTTTCCAGAGCAATCCCCACTTGTTCAAACCGAGAGCTGTACCTCCTTTTTCTTCTGTGGCTCCACGCAGCATGTGTACCATGAGGTAAGCGCTTTCATCGTTCAATGCTTCAACCGTTTTAGGAACAAAATCCTGCAATACGTTTCCATTGCGGTCCTCGATGCGTTGAATAAAGAATGGTTCTGTCCATACGCCATGATTGACGAAAGTGCTGTACGCACCTACCATCTCGTAAACAGATACATCAAATACCCCAAGACATATAGCAGGTATGGCTTCAATGGGACTTTGTATCCCGATGCGTTTTGCGTATTGCACGATGGTTTCTGGCCCCAATCGTTTCACTAAGTTTGCAGTCACAGAGTTTATGGAGTTTGCCATAGCTTTGCGCAATGTGAAGTTTTGCCCGGAATATACTCCATCACTGTTTTGGGGTGTCCAGGTTTTGTTTTCATCACCTGTCTCAAAAGTGACTGGTAAGTCTGCTACTTCAAAACAAGGAGAGTAGCCTAGGTCAAGAGCTGTGGCATATACAAAAGGTTTGAATGTTGAACCGGGTTGTCTTTTACCTTGTTTCACGTGGTCGTACTTGAAATGTTTGTGATCAATTCCTCCCACCCAGGCTTTGATGTGTCCGTTCAAGGGGTCCATTGCCATGAAACCCGCCTGTAGAAAATGTTTATAGTAACGGATAGAATCCATCGGACTCAAGAGAGTATCGATTTCACCTTTCCATGAAAAGATCCTCATGGGAATCTTTCTGTTCATGTGAAGCTTAATGGATTCTTCATCGTTACCATAGGCTAGTTTTAACTGCATGTAACGGTCTGATTTTTTCGCAGCGGTTTCAATGAAGTTTGGAATTTCTTTCATTTCTTCATCCCGCCATGGTGTACGGCCCTTCCAGAAGGCGAAGAATTTATTTTGCAAAACCTTCATGTGTTCACTTACTGCTTCTTCTGCATGTTTTTGAATGCGGGAATCGATGGTAGTGTAAATCCTTAATCCATCCGCATACAAATCAAGACCTCTTTCTTTGCACCATTTAATGAGGTAAGCATTGATGTGACTTCTAAAATAGGTAGCCAATCCTTTGTTGTGATTCTCGACTTCGTAATTGAGTGCCAACGGAGTCGCTTTTACAGAATCGCATTGTGCTGCAGTGATAAATTTGTATTTCTGCATCTGCTCCAGTACCGTGTTTCTTCTTGCCATGGCAATATCAGGATTGTAAACAGGACTGTAGAGTGAAGGTGCTTTTAACACGCCAACCAACATGGCGGCTTCATTTAGTTTCAAACTATCCGGTGTTGTCTTAAAAAACGTTTTGCTGGCGACTTTAATACCGTATGCATTGCTACCGAAATCAACCGTATTAAGATACATGGTCATGATTTCTTTCTTGGTATAAGATTTCTCCAATGTAATTGCTGTCATCCACTCTTTGGTTTTATTGATGACTACTTTCATTTTACTGTTCTTCTTGGCGAGCTTCCCTTCGTATTGTGTGCTTCGCGTGTCGAATAGGTTTTTAGCAAGTTGTTGTGAAATGGTACTTGAGCCTCTTTTATCTCCTTTGATTAAATACCAGCCGATGGCAAGAGTTCCCATCATGTCTATACCTGAGTGATCCTCAAAGCGTATGTCTTCTGTAGCAAGTAATGCATTGATCATGTTGGGTGAAATGTCTTCGTAATGCACAGGAGTTCTGTTTTCACGAAAATATTTTCCCAGAATCACCATGTCTTCTGTGTACAATTCAGAAGCATATTCGTGTTTGGGATTTTCCAATGTTTGAATGTCTACCATTGGGCCAAACAAACCGAACAAATCGATGGACACGATGTAAACGTAGGTAACAATAAATAGTAATGCAGAGATAAAGGCAATCCAAGATCCCCAAACTATTTTTTTTATGATGTTACTTTTTTTCATGCAGGTATTTTTAAATAGTTATTTTTCGTCAGCAGGGGTATGAAGAAGACCGTCAGGTTGTTTTTCTTCTTGTTTAGGTATGGATTCTTCCGTTTGAGGTTCCTTTTCTTTAGGGGGCTCCTGTTTGGGCTTAGGACCTCCCAGCTTTTTTCCAGCAATTTGTTCGCGGATGTTTTCCGCGTAGCTGACAAGTGTACTGCTTTTGTAGCTTTCGATAAAAAGATCCAGACTGTCGGCAAGTGGTTTACGGTCTCCTTTTTTATTCAGTTGATTTAAAATTTTCAACATGGCAAATTTATCATCAATACTTGTACCATCCGGATAAGTAGTATGATAAGATGTAATGAGCGAATCGACGGTTAGTGTGTCTTTTGAATTGTAATAAGCATATGCTTCTTTATACAGACCAGCTGCTTTCTTGCTGTTGGTTTTGTTTTCAATCAGGTAATTGGGATTGTCGATGAGCTTAGTATAGGTGGAATTAGGATATTTTGTATACAGCTGATTTTTGGAATAGGATAAAAGCTTTGCGTCCGGTTTATCTTTTGCAATCAGATAAATCAAATACAATTCTTCCGGTTCGTGATCGTTACCCGGATATCGTTTAATTTGTTTTTTGAATGTAGTGACTGTGCTGTCTTTGAGGTAGAGCTGGAAATCATAGATCTTCCCCAACTTAAACATGGCATTTTTGATTTGCTTGTTGGCTGTATCTTTGGCTGCTGCTGTAAATGGAATGTCTTTCAAATACAGGCTGCGATCAGGTTTGGGTACCGTTGCTTGATCGTCTAAAGAGTCTGCCTTGGGTTCCGTTTCTGCTGTAGCTGAAGAGTCTCCTGTACCGGTATCGTTCTTCACTTCAACAGTATTTTCTTTCTTGGATCGTCTCCAGTTGTCTTCCAGTTTTCTTGGTCCCCATACTTTTAAGAAGTCACTATAACCATTGCTCACTTGACCGGGATTTGAAAAGTAAAACGTCGCGGTAGGTGATGTGTTCGCGTCTGTGGGAAGCCCTGTGAAACTAAATTCTTCCGCTTTCTTTTTCTTCTTTCTTTCCGCGTCGGCTTTCCGTTTTGCTTCTGCCATGTCTTTTTCTATGGCTTTGTCTATAAATTTGTTCAGCGCTAAGCTATCCATGGCAGCAAGCTTCAACAAGCTGTCCTGGCGATTGATAAGATCCGTTTGTTCTACCAGGTCAGTAAGAATTTTTTGTCGCTTTGAAATTTCTTTGTAACGCTTGTGCTTGGTGTCCCAATTGGCAGTTGCACTGTCGTAATAGAGTTTAGCCAGTTTATAATTATTGAGCTTGTCGAAATATAATTCTCCAAGTGCTAAGTAAGTACTTGCTGTTTGGTATTTGTTGTTTCCTTTATTCTTCAATGATTTTTGGAAATTCTCTTCTGCTTTCGGATAGTTTTTTTGTTTGATTTCATACTTC
>DATHPB010000406.1:0-8972 GCA_035484295.1 Cytophagaceae bacterium | reverse complement strand
ATAGTGGAAAATGTGTCGAATCAAATTTATAAACCGTATACGTTAAATAATGGCACAGAGCCTACTGCTACTATTAAAAGTCATTACGGATTCTACCAAGTTACGGTAGGTTTTACCTTTTAAATCTGGCAATAGTTTCATAACTTCCTAACAGCAAATTACACCATTGATAATGAATAGAAATTTTTTCTGGGGGTTCATCATTCTTTTGTTGTTTTGGAGCACGGTTTCTCAAGCAAGGCTTAAAATAGGAGATCCGGCTCCTGATTTTACCATCTTAAATCAAGAAGGTAAACCTGTTAAACTGAGTGCTTTGAGGGGAAGTGTTGTATTGCTGGACTTTTGGGCGTCCTGGTGCATGCCTTGTCGCATGGCCAATACCGAGATTGTACCTGTTTATCATAAATATGCTTCATTGGGTTTTGATATCTTTAGTATCTCTCTCGATTCTAAAAAAGAACCGTGGATCAATGCGATACGCAACGATAAATTAGACTGGCCTAATCATGGCTGTGATTTCAAGGGATGGGAAAGTGCAGTAGCAAAATTATATGCGATTGAATCTCTGCCGTCGTCTTTTCTTATCAATGAAAACGGAATCATCATCGCGTTGGATCCTGATGAATATGATCTGGATAAAAAACTCCAGGAAATTTTTTACAAGCAAGTGCAGTTTTACCCTATTATGGCATCTGAAAAAATTTATTTTACAGCCAAAGCCAAGTATGATATTTTAAATGATAAAGGAATTTCTGTATCAAAAGGGAAAACAGAAGAAGTCGATATCACAGGATTGCCTCAGGGCATATACACCATTAAAGTGGACGAGACTCTTTCGAAATTTCAAAAAATTGGAATGGAGAGTCCTGCTCCTACTTTTTATCCTGCAAGGGTAGACAATGAAATCACGCTTTCAAGGGAAGTTCCTTACGAGGTTTATACATTAACCGGAAAGCGTTTGATTCAAGGCAGAGGAATGAAAGTAGATTGTAGTGTATTGCGAAGTGGAAGTTATTACTTGAGCATCGAAGGCAAGATCTTTTCTTTCTTTAAAAAGTAAGTTTACTTTTTATTCTGAAATAATAATCGTCATCTTATTCATTTTGTTTGGAGTCAGAGGTTCTGTTTTTTCTGCTGCTCCGAAATTGTTGCGATCCCCTTTCTCAGCCGTTACATAATAGGAAATAGCTTCCATGTCATCGTATGTAACGTTTCCCTTATCGTCTGTCTTATCCAGAGCAACAGGGTTCGTACTCTTGTCATAATCTTCTTTGGTCTTATAAACTGCTACGGTAGCGCCGCTTTCCAAATTGCCTAACTCGTTTCGAACAGTTATTCTTAAGTTGGTTTTGAACAGCTGCAAGCTTGTCAAAGAAAACAAAGCGCAACCCAACAAGACGATAGAGATTGTTTTTTTCATACACAAGATAATTATTGTATCATACAATATAAAACTGCACCCAAGTTACACAAGTAAATAAATTCTTATGTGTTAAGCAGGTTAAAAATTTTCATCTTGTTGTACAATGTTTTTCTGTCGATATTTAATAACTGTGCTGCTTTAGATTTATTGAAATTTACTTTTTTCAATACTTCAACGATTTTTTCAAACTCCGCATTCAATGCGATGGATTTTAAATTGTGAGCATCTCCACTTAATGGTTTATTTTCCGATTTATCTTCTACTAAAGAAAATTTGGATTGGAAGACAATTTCTTGTGGTAAGGTTTCTGCTGTAATTTTATTCTTACCGCTTAAAAGGACCGCTCTTTTAATGACGTTGTTTAATTCTCTTAGATTGCCCGGCCAATTGTAGTCAAGGAATATTTTTTCAACTTCATCGTCGAAACCTTCGATTTGCTTCCCTAACTCAGTATTGGCATTCCCCAAGAAAAACTCAGCGAACATCATGATGTCATTCTTTCTTTCTCTTAAGGCTGGAAGATCGATTGAGAATTCATTAAATCTATGGTATAAGTCTTCTCTGAAAGTGCCCTTAGATGTGGCGCCGCTGATTTTCTCATTGGATGCCACTATAATCCTTACGTCAATGGGTGTTTCTTTTTGTGATCCCAGTCTTCGGATTTTCCTTTCTTGTATCACACGTAGTAATGAAACCTGAATATCATAGGAAAGGTTGGCGATTTCATCAAGGAATATAGTGCCGCCGTTAGCCAATTCAAACTGACCGACTTTACTTTGCATCGCTCCGGTAAAGGCGCCTTTCTCATGACCAAACAATTCACTTCCTGCGAGCTCTTTGTATAGGGAGCCACAGTCGACTGCTACAAAAGGTTTGTCTTTCCTGTTGCTTAAAGAATGAATGCTATAAGCAATGGATTCTTTACCTGTTCCGCTTTCTCCGTATATGATGACAGAGTAATTGGTCGGTGCTACTAACTCGATTTGTTTTTGAATATTTTTTGCTTCAGGACTTTTGCCAATGATGATTTGCTTAGAAGGAGGATGTGATGTTCCATTTTTATTGGCAGTGTTTACCAAAGGAACTTCTTTCGATGAAGAGTCATCTTGTTGATGAAGCGATGCTTTGTTTTTTAACGCTTTCTCCATTGTGATGAGAATCTCATCAGGGAACAGGGGTTTAGTAACATAATCGAATGCACCAAGTTTGATAACATCTACAGCAGTTTTTACATCAGAGTATCCTGTAATGATGACTACCTGAATGGTCGGATCAATTTGTTTGATTTTTTCAAGCACTTCTTTACCGTCCATCTTAGGTAATCTGAAGTCACAGAAAACTAGATCGCATTCATTGTTTTTCAGGTAATCCAGCGCGTTGATTTCCGATGTGAAAAACTTAGTGTCATGCCCCTTCTTTTTGAAGAAACGTTCAAGAAGTTGACAGATGTCAATATTGTCGTCGATGATTAATATCTTAGCCATATTTTTTTGATTTGTTCGAAAGCTATTGCAGGGTATTAATAACTGCTATCAATTGGTTAACTGAAAATGGTTTTTTTATAAAGGCATCAGCTCCCAGTATTTTGTAATTGTCACTTAAATGATCACTGTCTGCACTGATTAATATGATGGATGTTTTATAAGTTTTTTTTCTAAAGGAATGGGTTTCCTGTGATCCGTTTCCGTCTGGCAAGTTAACATCAAGCACCACTATGTCAGGGGAAATATGATTGAATTTGTCGATGCCTTGAACGAGATTTTCAGCGACTTTAACTTGGTAGTTATTGTTGGTTAGTCCTCTTTCCAAAAGGAATCTGATGTCAGCTTCATCGTCAACTATTAGTATTTTTTTATTCATCTGAAGAAGGAGGTAAACAAGCCCAAGTGCATTGATCAGGGTTCGATTACCAGTTTATTTCAATATAATGAATTCATTTATATATGCCTCAAAGGTTTGATAAATTTAACAAGAAACAAATGATGAAGAGATAACTTTTCATTCACCTGCGAAACTTACTCATGCGTCATCCCATTTTCGACTTTTTTCTTTTTAGTGAAAGATCGGAACAACGCATTTAGTTTTTCTGCACCCCAAACTATTTTTTCGGGATGATTGGCGATAAAGTAATCAGTGGCTTTTTGTAAGATCAGCGAACCTATATATTTCTTTATGCTCGTATTGCTTCCCATGAGTTTACCTATGAGAAATTCCGATCCCATGTTTAACCCGATTTTTGTAGCATCATATTGTACCTGCTTATCCGAAGCAATTTCAGAAATGGTGCTTCGCAATAAGTTTACCGGGTGCATGCTCTGGTAAAGTTCCTTGATACCTCTTTTCAATTCAAGCTCTTGTTCTGCTCTCAGATTTTTCAACTGCATGAGTTTGAAACGAAGCTCAGTATGGTTTTTAATATCAGTTAAACTGGTTGTCATAAAGTGGTATTAAAGTGTTTCGCTTAAAACTTCCCGAATGATTTTATTTCTGAAAGGGGTGCTAATCTGTTTTTTAAACAGAAGGCATAATACCACGGTGATCAAATAAATTCCAGCTACTATGAAAAAACCAATAAAGGAACTGCCGTAGATAGATGAAATGTATAAACTTAAAGCTATGCTAAGTGACACGATAAATAGAACAGCGATAATACCTATGATAAGATAAGTGATGAGTTGTGAACCAATGTTAGACACTTTATCAGATGTGCCTAGAACCATTAGATCATAACGTGTGTCTATATACGATTTCAGTTTATCTGATAGCTCTTCTATTTTGGTCTGTTCTTCCATGGTCTAGCAATAATATAATGATGCAGATTAAATGACGTTTCAATTAAACATTATTTGCTCTTGCTTTGAACTCTTCTGTTTTTTGTTTGGCTTGATCTTTAAATTCCCCCATTTTATTTTCAGCTAGTTGTTGAAGTTGATCAGCTCTTTCACGTAAACTGTCTACAGTAGATTTAACGCGTTGCTTCCAATCACCCGCTAGACCTTTCGCATCGTCCACTAATTTTTTTCGTGTTTCACTTCCTTTGTTGGGTGCAAACAAGACACCGGCTGCAGCCCCAATGACAGCTCCAAGTATCAGTGCGCCAATAATTTTTTCTGAATTTTTCATGGCTTGTAGGGTTATAAGTTCTATTATTCAAAAATATATGTGTCAAAATAGTGCCATTCCCTCTTATAGATGCAAAATATTGGTTACCAGCTAAAATTTGACTTTTATGGAGTACCGCTTAAAGTGGATCAAGAGGAAAAAAATCCCCAAAACGGGCATTTTATAATGATTATTGATTCCTTTTTTCTTTTTTTATAGGGTGCTTTTTACTCAGTGAAAAATGCAAATTGTCCTTTGCTAAGTTTCTTGTGAAGGGCTTCAATAAACCAAATTTTCAAAGGGTAATCTAAAAAAAACTAAAAGTTATTATCCATACAGAATGGTGTTGAAGTGTACGAATAAATAATTTCATGAGCATGCTTTTCCTCATGAATTAGAACAGAAGAAACAGACATTGCACATATTTTTGAATAACAAAGAGCGTATCGTTTTTTTTGTTAGTATTGCACAGATGAGAAAATTTAACTTAAACATTTCACACAAGAACCATTTTTACTTGATATCAGTATTTTCCTTATTGATATTATGCGCTTCCATAACACTGGCATTGGTAACAATTTATCAAACCAATGAATCGATCTCATCACTTGATCATTCGTACAATATCAATTTGAAAATTGAAAGGGTTTTGTCTTATACAAAAGATGCAGAAACAGGACAGAGAGGTTATATCATTACACGCAATCCGGATTTTTTAGAACCGTACCTGCAGGCGAAAAGAAATATCGACAGAGAACTCTCCGAATTGTATATGGCATTTGATAAAGATCAGGAACAGAAAAAAAATCTGGATTCTTTAAAATTCGATATCCATTACCAACTGGATCTATTGTCATATGTAAAATCGAGTTTTGAACGATCGAATAATAAAATGACAGACTCTATCAATGTTTTTGTATACAGAGGGAAAGTGGTCATGACAGCGATCAGAGACAAAGCTAATGAAATTAAAAATCTGGAGTTTCGTCGTCTGCAAGTCAACAAAGCCGAAACTTATCGCAAGTCAAAATTTAGCATAGGCGTAATTGTACTTACTTGTAGTCTATCATTAATCATTTTGCTGTTGGTGCTGATTCTTCTCAATACAGAATTTCACAAGAAGGTGGAAGTGGAAAAAAACCTCATGGCTTCTCAACAATTATTGGAACACCAAGTACACCGGCTTAATTTGTCGAATAAGGAATTGGAACAGTTTGCTTATGTGGCTTCCCATGATCTGCAAGAACCACTACGAAAAATCATGGCGTTTAGCGAACGTATAGGTTCCAAACTGGTCAATGAAAAAAATGATGAGATCATCAATTACTTAGAACGGCTTAATAAATCCGCATCCCGGATGCGTACGCTTATACAAGATCTGCTTATGTACTCGAGATCTACAAGAGTGTTGGATGGGAATGAACAAATTGATTTCAACGAATTGTTTAAAATCATCATTGAAGATTTAGACATTTCTATTGCCAATGAAAAGGCAATCGTAAAAATTGAAAATCTACCGGTCAACAAAGGAAATAAAACACAACTACGGCAACTCTTTCAAAATTTATTGAGTAACTCGCTTAAATTTCATAAAGAGGGAAGTGTTCCTGAAATTGAGGTATGGTCTGAATGGCACAATGTAAATACCGTCATGGAAAAAAATTGGGCAAAAGATTTCAATTTGAATTATACGAATTATCTCTGCTTTTTTGTCAGAGACAATGGAATTGGATTTGAACCACATTACTTGCAGCAGATATTCGTTATTTTTCAAAGGCTTCATGCACGTGTAGAATATGAAGGTACAGGGATTGGATTAGCCATTTGTAAAAAGATTGTAGAGAACCATGAAGGTTTTATTACAGCGGAGAGTCTACCCAATGATCATACTACATTTATCGTAGGGCTACCTCAAAAATAATAGTTTCCTGAAAATGTAAATCGGTTAGATATGGTCATGCACGATAATAAAAACTTAAATGTACTGGTGGTAGAAGATGACGAAGACGATTTCTTTTTACTGGAGAGTAATCTGAAGGCCACAACGTTCTGCAGGGAAATATTTTGGGCGGTTGACTTTAATGCTACTAAAAAATACCTGGAGGAAAAAACGATCGATATCGCACTCATCGATTACCGCTTGGGTGCATATACCGGTATAGACGTTATTTCTTTTATCAGTAATGAACACCCTTTTATTCCTACTATCTTGCTGACAGGTCTGAAGGAAGCAGCAATTGATGAAGAGGCGCTTCGGTCGGGAGCTTATGATTACCTGGTAAAAGACCAATATTCCATTGATATTTTAGACCGTAGTATTCGATATGCAGTGGAGAAGGCTCGTGTATTGAAATCGCTGAAACAAAGTGAAAGCAAATTTAGGAACCTGTTTGAAAATGCACTGGAATATATTTTCATCATTGATTCTGATTATAAGGTAATCGATGTTAACCAATCGGCATTAAAGATTGTGGAATTGGAAAACAAAGCGGATTTAATCGGTCTAACGATCACAGACTTTATAAGCATAGACCCTCAGGCAGGATCTTTTCTCGATGTGTTAAAAAATAATCTATTCGATACCTTTGAGATCGAGATTGAAATCTCAGCCAAAAGTACTCCCCGTAAAGTTCATTGCATGCTTCATTTTTCTACTATTGATGCTTCGTTGAATATTACTCAGCTTGTGCTTTATGATATCACCGAGCTTAAAGAAAAAGAGTTAAGAGACAAACTATTGGAGAAGCAAGCTCTTACAGGTAAAACGGCTCAGGTGATTGCGCATGAAATAAAAAACCCATTGAGCAATATACAATTGTCGTTAGGCGAACTGAAGCAAATACTGGGGCCTCTTACATTCAGCAATCCGGATGAAAACCCACATGTGTTCATTGATATCATAGATAGAAATAGTAAACGCATCAATAATTTGATTGAAGACTTGTTGAATGCAACTCGTTTCAATACGGTTAATTTCGAAGAAGTAACACTGACAGAAGTCCTCAACGAAGCATTGGCACTTGTTCAGGATAGGATCACATTGAAAGGAATTTACCTGTCAAAAGGAATTGAAACAAATGTTAAGATCAACGCCGACAAAGAAAAACTGGTCATCGCCTTACTCAATATACTGGTGAATGCGATTGAAGCAGTGGAAGAGAAGACTGGCAAATTGATCTTAGCGGTATTTGAAGAAACGGATATGGTCTCCATCACCATTACAGATAATGGAAAAGGAATTCCTACTGAAAGCTTGAGTAAATTATTCGAACCGTTTTTTACTTCTAAACGTGGGGGGAGCGGGTTGGGACTAACAGCGACTTACAACATCATTACCAAACATAACGGAAGTATAAAAGTGAAAAGCAAAGAAAATATAGGCACAAGTTTTATCGTCACCCTTCCTGTAGTTGGTATCGGTAATCAAGAGAACAAAGCATATGCTAAATAACTAGATGCTTTGTTCTCTTAAAAAAGACAATTAGAATTTGACACCTACTGTCAATTGATACCATGCATTTTTATATCTTGGGTTTGTACTACTACCGTCCCCATTGTTGTCTTGAAGATCCCATCCTGCTCTTCCTGAAATAACCAGATGGTCGATATTAAAGTCGACACCACCTACTGCGCATAAAATATTTTTTCTAAGATTATCGTTATTATAATTGGTCGTGTCAGAATTGTTGTTGCCATTTGAATCTATTTTTTTATCGACCTTAGATAAGATGTAGGAATATTGAGGACCCAAGACAATGGTCATGAAATTAGTTGGCTTTATTTGTACCATCAATGGAATGTCTATATGATTGGTCGTTGTAGAGTATTTAACTGTGTAGTTTGGTAAGAAAGGACCACTGCTATAAGTTCTTGTACTCTGAAATCCTTTTTGTGAAAATAAAACTTCCGGTTGAATACCTAAGAATTTATTGATAGGAATGGAAAAGAATATACCGCCTACAAATCCGACTTTATCATTGGCTACAAAGTTGTCTGCTTTTTCATCGTATACGTTCGATAAGTTTGCACCTGCTTTAAATCCGATTTGAAAATTTTCTCTTGTATCAGGGTTATTGTCTTGTGCAAAGATGGTATTCATGCTGAGTGCTAATAAGGCAATGGTTGTAATGATATGTTTCATAATGGTAAATGGTTGAAATAAGATTTTTGTTTTTAATTCGTTTTACAAAACAGTATATAAGAAAATACATGCCATAGCGAAACAGCTGCGTTAAACGAATAAAAATAACCTTTTGTGTTTTTTAAATGGCTGTAATAGGTGTTGCTCTGTAGATTTTATTTCGCACAGTGAGTAGGTAGCAGATAGCTGAAGAAAAAATCAAACCCCTAAGAAATATATTTGTAGAGCACTTCTAGTTCTACAAGAGGGGGAAATTGATCTACGTTGAACAGCCTTTAAATAGGGCAGTCTGAAGACTATGGTAAT
>DATHPB010000405.1:0-3691 GCA_035484295.1 Cytophagaceae bacterium | reverse complement strand
AAAAAATAGCTTCACCACTTCGAGTACAAGCAGGTTTGCTGACGTACGACCATCAAATGAGCTGGGGAAATCCGCTTGATTTATCTTCTTGAGAGGGGTTGTGAACCAGTTGCTTTTTTACGATATTGAATAAGCAATCATCGCATTTTGTATGGTAGACAACAGAGAGGCTGAAATTCATTCGACAAAGAAAATCTTTTTTTTCAACAGAGACTACATTTCTGAATTTGTATACGGTGGTATAGACGGAGCAATCACTACGTTTGCTGTTGTGGCAGGTGCTACCGGTGCAGGCATGGAGACGAATGTGGTGATCATCCTGGGGTTTGCCAATCTGATTGCGGATGGTTTTTCCATGTCTGTTGGAAATTATTTTTCGTCCAAAGCGGAAAAGGACAACTACAAAAAGCACAAAGCCCTGGAGTATTGGGAGATTGAAAATCTAAGGGAGAAAGAGATCCAGGAGATTCGTGAGATTTATGAGAAGAAGGGATTCAAGGGAGAATTGCTGGAACAGGTGGTAGCTGTCATCGTTGCTGATAAAGATGTATGGGTAGATACCATGATGAAAGAAGAACTGGAAATGGTAGACGACGACAAAACACCGGTCAGCAGTGCAACGATGACATTCTTCTCTTTCCTGTTGATTGGATTTATTCCTATCCTTGCTTATGTGTTTCAAGGCGTGTTCGGTATCGCTTCACCTGATTTATTTGCTTGTTCTTCTGTTTTAACAGCAGTGGGTTTGGCCATTGTTGGCTGCATGAAAAGTATTGTAACCGGAAAAAGCAAATTGATTGGTATTCTGGAAACCTTACTGCTCGGTGGATTGGCAGCAGCCTTGTCTTACGTGGTAGGCAATGTGATTGAAAAAGCGCTGATGTAGTTTTATAAAACGGTGGATAGTTGCTTACTCACCATTAAAAATGGTAATCCTCATAATCCGATTCAAACTCTTCCGGTTTGATGACGGGGTTAATCACTACATTGGTGTATTCGTATTGTTCGTATAAACCTTCGTTGTCATATATTTTCATGAGCAACGGAATCATACGCACTTTGTCGATGTACAAAATCATTTTTGACGAATAGTCGTTTGGAATCACTACTGTTTTCCCCGTGAGGACTTCTGTATAACTTTTGATACATGGATTTTTTTCCATGATCATGTGCTCACTCAATTTATTTTTATTGGCGATAGTGAGCACGGTTTCTCCTTTTGCTGCAGTATAGTTGTAGTATTTGAAGTAAGGATTCGTCAACGAAATGATCCAGCAGGGATGATTATCCCACAACGTGCTTCCTTCCATTTTTGTCATGGATTCAATCTGTACATTATACTTGATGTACAGATGTTCGAGTATGGAAACCACATGATCATATCCTGAATTCATGAGTGTATGGTGCTGGTTGTCCCGCATGGTGTTACCGTAAGGGTCGAGGTTAATGCTGAACCAGGGAAAGCCGTTGGGATTGACCAATGCGTTGTTGTTGTTGGTTCCATTGACATATAATACTTCAATGCCGTCTTTGGGATAGGATTGCTTCAGGTATACTTTAAACGGATCGATGGATAACTTAACAGACGATTGTTGTACAATCATTTTACCTTTTATCCTTTCCATTTTTCTCATGGAATAGGTAAGGGTATGAATATTTTTTGTTTTTGCAAAGGTTGCTTTTGCAATTTCCGTTACCGTTTGTGCAAACGCGTACTTTGAAACAAGGACGCAAAAGAAGAGAAGGAAATAGTATTTTTTCATGGACGGCTCATCTACACCTTATGCTATTTGGCATGCATCAAACTGTCTGCCGTTTTTATGTGTTGATGGTAGCTGTCTATGATGGACTTGTAGTTGGAATGATCGGGTAACTGTTGTTGTTGGTACTTTTCAATCAGGTTCATGGTCAGTATGACTTTCAACGCTTCACGGTGGTCATTGAGTTCAGTACTTTGCTTGTCCAATGCAGCAAGCACTTCATGCAGGGAAGAATTCTTGCCGGTGTATGCGTTCTGACTCTTTTTTAGAAGTAGTTCGATGCTGTTTTTTAGCAAAGAATCTTTGATGACTGCAATGCGTTGATGCGCGTTCGTATAATATCCAGTGTTTTTATTGTTGTATTGATTGTATTCTTCCAGTGTCTTTTCTTTGGCACGCTGAACAGTTTCAATTTGATTTTCCAAGGTTTGTAATTCAGGTCTTTGCTCTATCAGTTCCTGGTAAAGGGCATCCACCATGTCGCTCTGTCTGGAGCTGTTTATTTCTTTTGTTGAACTTGGTATGGCATTCGATACCTCTGTTTTTTCCTGTGTGGCAGTAGAACTACAAGCTCCTAAAAGTGTACCTAAGACAAGCAGTAAAAAAGTGTTTTTCATAAGTTTCAATATCTGTATCCTATGAAGATACAGATTGATCTCTAATATAACAAATAGTATAGACTCCGATTCGCAATAAAAATGAATGGTGCTGCTATATCAGGCCTTTCGCAGGGTATACTTTCCACTTATTGGGTGGGGAATTCTACACTTTTCTATTGGTGTAAATAGATAATATATCGGTGTATAAAAAGGTTTTGTAAAGCAATTCTGTCAAGGTCATAATCTCATCGTCTGTGGAGAGTTCCGGTAATGCAAAATCGGGTTCTTTCAAACCTGCAATGGTAAAGGCAATCAATTCTTCTCTCAAATCGTTAAAATAACATTTGGTATCCAGGACCTTTTCAAGCAGCAAGTGGTAATAGGTTTTGTAATCCTTGTTTTTGTACAAATTGATGAAATTACCTTTGTCCGTATCGTCGAGACGGATCTCTGCGTTGGCATTTCGGATGAGCGATTCGATCTTGTCTTTCATACCTTTTACGTTGGATACGATCAACAGAAATCAAATTTAAGTCCAAAGAAGTACCTCAATAGAAATCCCTTGCAACAACTGTTTTGTTGCAAGGGATTTTTATTCATTAAGCTTTATTACGCTTGCTTTACCAACTGTATTTCTGCGGTAATGCTCACTTCTTCGCTCACCAGTACACCGCCTGTTTCCAATGCTGCGTTCCAGTTAAGTCCCCAGTCCTTTCTATTGATTTTACCGGTAATGGTAAAACCAGCTTTGGTGTTACCCCAAGGATCTTTGGCAATGCCTCCGAAATCCACCTCCAGTTTTACGGATTTAGTGACGTCACGGATGGTAAGGTCACCTACTAATTCTTTGCCATTGTATTGAGTCGATTTGAATTTGATCTGAGGGTATTTCTCGGCATCAAAAAAATCAGCTGACTTTAAATGTTGATCCCTTTGCTCGTTGCTTGTGTCAATAGACGCTACATCTGCGGTGAAAGAGATGTTAGACGACTTGAAATCGTCTGATTCGCTTTGCAACGAAACGTTGAAGCTTTTGAATTGACCTTTTACATTGTTAATCATCAAGTGTTTTACTTTGAAACTCACTTCGCTGTGGTTAGCATCTAAATTCCAGTTTGCCATAATTGTAGTATTTACCTGTTTAAAAATTTCTTTGTCTTTATTGGTAGAACAAAGATAAGACCAGTATGCGGATGGAATCTTGACCTGTGTTAAGAAAAAAGCTTGATCTACATCAAGAGCTATAACAAACAAAGACATTCTATGGGAATGTCTTTGTTGAGAAATAAGGGTATGATGAAAGGTATTTAATTTCCTTGCTTGATGATTTTT
>DATHPB010000404.1:0-7964 GCA_035484295.1 Cytophagaceae bacterium | reverse complement strand
AAAACAAAAAGAAAATCCCACCGAGAATAAGCATGACTGCAACAACCACTACGTTTTCCAATAAGCTGTCGATGAAGTCTCCCAACAGAAAGCCTAGTATGGCAGCAGGTATAAAGGCGACAAAGAGCAGGAGGTAAAATTGAATCGATTTGAAAAAACGTTTGTAATACAATACCACAACAGAGAGGATGGTTCCAAACTGTATGTTAACGGTAAATATTTTAGTGAATTCATCGGAACTGATACCCATCAATGATGAAAAGATGATCATGTGTCCGGTAGAAGATACAGGTAAAAATTCTGTCAATCCTTCTACAACAGCAAGAATCAAGGCTTGTGCGGTAGTCATTATTTCTTCGTCTTGTCTTTGTACAATATCGCCCAGAAGGTCAATCCAAATCCGGCCAATACAATCATCGGACCTACTGTAATACCAAGTGTACCAATTCCATATTCTCCTTTTTCCAAACTCATCAAAACATATCCCAATGCTATTAAAAACAATGAAGCGATTAGGATCTGGTAATTTCTTTTTCCGAAAACAAGCGGTTGGTTATTCATCGTGTGAAAATTTAGTGATTGTCAATTTAATATAATTCATCCAAAGACATCTTCAGGTATTTGTTTACTGCAAGCAAAGAACTGACCAAACCTAGCAACCCTCCGAATAAAATAAGTGAAAGGATGACATGCGGAAGGTAAGGAGTATGGAGCGTTTGGAAATCCGGAAACAGGTTGAGTACATAATAGTATGCTCCTGCCAACAACAATGATGCAGTTATTCCACTGATCAGGCCTTGTGAAAAAGCCCTGGCAAGAAAAGGTTTTTGTATGAAAAACTTTGTAGCGCCCACCAACTGCATGCTTCGGATCAGGAAGCGCTGTGAATACAAGGCCAGCTTGATGGTATTATTGATCAATAAAATAGTAATGACCAATAGTATGATGCTGAAAGAAATAAACACGATGGTAAGTAAACGGATGTTTTTAGTAATCTGATCAGCCAGGTCTTCCAGGTAATACACTTCTTTTACCTGATCCCATTTCGATATTTTTAAAGAAATATCGGCCAGTGATTTCTTATGGAGATACTCCGGTTTTATTTTAAGAATAAAAGAGGAGTGAAGAGGATTTTCATCCAGGACTTTCATGAAGTCTTCTCCATAGGTTTTAATGAAATCTTTTCGGGCCTCGTTTTCACTCACATATTTGATCATGCTGTTCTGATCTTTGCGAAGAATAAAAGGTTGAGCGTTTAGTTCAGTTTCAATATAGGCCCGTTGGCTTTCAGAAATTTCTTTGTTTAAGACGACGTGGACTTCAATGCTTTCTTGTAGAAAAGTGGACAATTGGTTGGCATGCACCAGAATGAAACAAAAAATACCAAGGACAAAAAGAGCCAATGTCATGCTGGTAAAAACAATGACAAAAGGAAAGTTACCAAGGATCTTTTTACGGCGTATATGTTTTGTGACGTCTCCCATAAACAATAATGGCCAAATTTAAGAATAAATTTGGCCATTATCTAAAGATTTATGACTGCCTTATTAGGGATTGATTACTTTTAGTTTTTCAATCGTTTCTTTATGAGTCACTTTTTTCAAAGGTGTCTTTTTCATTTGACCCCATACCAATTCGTAGTATTCGTTATTGTAACTTAAGAAAAGGGTTTTCTGTCCTTTGTTATTTAACTCCAACAACTCATAAGGTTTGCTATTAAAATCTCCGAACAAGGTCAGTTTAGGACCTGTAAACTGATAGCTCTTGTCTTTCAAGTTGCTGTTGTCGACAGTTACTGAAAGATTAGACAATTTGTTATTTGTTTCAGAGAAGAGTGTATTGGTAGGTATGTCCGTGGCGTCCGAATTCGGAGTGGAAATTCCTGTATTTTCCGTTTCGTTAAAGCTTGCACTGTTATCAAATGCTTTGATGTTAGATTTTTCCAGAGCGATGGCTGTCGTCTTTTCTTTTTTGACAACAACCGGTTGTTGCACTTTTGCCTCCGAGGTTTGATCCTCGGTTGCTACTGCAACGGTTGTTTCTTTAGAAGGAGTTGTTGTTTCACTTGATACAGCAGTAGTAAGAGGAGTTGTTTGTTCTGCCGTTTTATCCTGTCCTGCAAATAAAAAGATAATTAAACCCGCTGCAACTGTTCCTACCGCTGCGGCTCCTAGCCATTTCATGCGTATTGCATTCGTTGTGCTTGACATAGACACAGGAATATTTTGCAAACGACTTTTTAATTGAAGAGATCGCGTGTTTCCCAAAGCGGTAACAACCGATTGCTGTAAGGCCACTTCACTTTTTACATGAACGTCTCCTGCAATTAATTCTTCAAACTTGGCCTTATCGGAAGGACTAAGTTGATTTAAAAGATACTGGTCAATTTTTTCTTGTAATTCTATATTCTAAACAATCTAACTAATCAAGAAAATCACTAGGTGTGTATTGCGTTTTAATTTTTTTATCCAATTCTTGTTTGCATTTGTATTTCTTGGTCTTGGCTGTATCAGCATTGGCAAATCCCATTTTTTCTGCTATCTCAGCCATGGAGAGTTTTTCGTAATAATAATAGATCAAAATCTGCTTACAGGCATCCCCCAATTCATTGATGCATTTTTGAACGATATTTATTCTTTCCTTTTCGTCCAGTGGCATGCTCTCGCCATAATCCATGCCTTCACTATTGCTGTGCCGGCTTTTTCTTTCCAATTCTTTTCTCCAAAGGTTTAAGCACACACTGTATAAGTAGGTACTTATTTTGGAGGATAAAACAAATTCAGGTTGCCTTGCTTTTTGCCAAAGAACGACTAAAGCGTCCTGGTAAATGTCTTTGGCTTCATCTTCTGTACCACTGTTCTTAAGAATCAGTTTGACCATCATTCGATAGTTTTTCTTGTACAAAAAATCAATTGCCGACTCGTCCCCTTTTTTTATCTGCTCTATGATCTCCTGGTCGTTCATGATGTTTATACAGCGTTAGGTTTATAAGTAACCCATAGTGCCAAAAATTTAGCCTTTATTTTTTACAATAAAGGCTAAATAAATAAAATTAATAAGAAAAGACTACTTTGAATAAAATAAATGCAAATGGGGTTTAGCTCTAACCTCTGATTTTGTCAAGCAGGATATTTAATTCTTCTAGTTCTTTTAGGGAGAGGGGAGTAGCTACTTGCTCGAAGTTCGGTAAATATTGATCGATTTCCTGCAGGAGCGCCTGACCTTTGTCGCTGATCACAATATCTACAGCTCTTCTGTCTTCAATGTTTAATTGTCTGTTGATTAGTTTTTTAAGACGCAATCTTTCCACCATTCGGGAAACATCACACATCTTATCCAACATTCTTTCTTTCAACAAACCAATGGTGGCAGCTTTAGGATCGAGTTCTCTCAATATTCTGAGAATATTGAATTGTTGAGAGGTGATACCAAATGGCTTGAAAAAATCTCGTTGATTGGATTCCAACCAGTTGTTGGTGTAAATCAAGTTGACAATGGTCTTCGTCTTAATAGACGGAAAGTCTTTTTGGGCGATTTCATCTTCTAGTCTCATATTGCACTCGTTTAAGGCTAATAATTGCAGGAAAAATAACTGTCTACAATTATATAAAGATTGCAATTAAAATACAATACTTTGAATAATTAATTCAAATAAAAATATGACTAACCTCTTATAAGCTCTAAAAATTCAGTTTTAGTAGCTTCATCTTTAAATTTCCCCAAATATTCTACCGTGATGGTTTTGCTTGTGGTATCTCTAACACCTCTTGAAGCGACACAAAGATGCTCAGCCTCAATATATACCGCCACATGAGGTGTATTTAAAGCTTCGCTGAGTCCCTGAGCAATTTGAAGGGTTAAACGTTCTTGTACTTGAGGTCTTCGTCCAAAATATTGTACCAGCCGGTTTATTTTAGAAAGCCCGATGACTGTTCCATTGGAAACGTAAGCTACATGTACTTTTCCTATAATAGGTACAAAATGATGTTCGCAATATGAATACAAGGAGATATCTTTTTCTATCAGCATCTGATTGTACTGGTATTTATTCTCAAACTGACTCATTTTCGGCTTGTTTGCCGGATTAAGACCGCTGAAAATTTCCTGAACAAACATTTTAGCTACCCTGTCAGGGGTGTTTTTTAGACTATCGTCTGTCATGTCCATGCCGAGGACATGCATAATCTCTGTAAAGTGTTTTTTGATGAGTTGAATCTTAGACTCGTCATCCATTTCGAAAGCGTCTGGACGCATCGGTGTTTCTGCAGAACCTAAGAACGCGTGATCATCTCCCTCATGCTCTTCTCTATCTCTATTCACACGGATATTCAACATAGTTTCTTTCTGTTTCGTATAATAATACTTTCAAATCGTAGGCAGCATCGATGTCGTTTCTCAAGAGTTCCCAAATCACACGGGCTATGTTCTCGGCCGTGGGATTCAGCGTTTTAAACTCTAGAGTGTCCAAATTTAGGTTTTTATGATCGAATTTAACCAATACTTTTTCTTTTATTAACCGGCTCAACCATTTCATGTCTACCAAATAACCGGTTTCAGGATTCACTTCTCCCACTACTTTTACGATCAATTCGTAATTGTGGCCGTGGAAGTGAGGGTTGTTGCACTTTCCGAAATAAGCTTCGTTTTCTTCAAACGTCCACTTGGGATTGTACAAGCGATGAGCGGCATTAAAATGTTCCTTACGGTAGACAGCTGTTTTCATTTCGATTTTTATAACACCAATGAGTTTAAAATTGTTTGTTTGACTGTCATGTTTTTATCATTGGATGAAAGAACATAAAAAAAGTTACAAGATCCTGGTTACTGATTATTCTGAACCGACTCCCAGGTAAGTGCGTAACTTTTCATCGTCAAACTTTTGCTGGGCTTTCTTGTCCGGTTTGATCAGGGAAAATACAATACCGGTAATAAATGCAGCGGGGAATGAAATCAAAGCGGGATTTTTTAACGGAAACAGTGCTTGGTCGTTTCCTAATACTGTTACCCATACTGTAGGACTTAATGTAATAAGCAGAATAGACAGGGTCGTACCGGTCACAATGCTTGCTACTGCTCCGCGAGTAGTGAAAGGTTTCCATAGAATGGATAAAATCAACGCAGGAAAGTTGGCACTGGCTGCAATGGAAAACGCCAAGCCTACCATAAAGGCTACGTTTTGTCCTTTGAACAGCAAGCCTAGTAAAATGGAGATCACTCCTGTCGCCAAAGTAGCCATGCGTGCTACCTTTACTTCGCCTGTTTCATGGCTGTTCCCTTTCTTGATGACATTGGTATAAATGTCATGAGAGAGCGTAGAGGCTCCGGATAAAGTTAATCCGGCTACTACAGCCAATATTGTTGCAAAAGCTACAGCGGCAATGAAACCGAGAAAAGCCTGGCCTCCGGTATGAGAAGCTAAGAGTAATGCAGCCATGTTACCGCCACTGGCAGTGATCGTTTCTCTACCTACTAGTACCATCGCTCCGAAACCAATAATGAAGGTGAGTATATAAAAATAGCCGATGAAGCCTGTTGCTACAAACACGGACTTACGCGCTTCTTTAGCATCCGGTACCGTGTAAAAACGCATGAGGATATGTGGAAGACCGGCAGTACCAAACATCAATGCGATGCCTAATGAAATGGTATCCCATGGATTGCTGATGCCTTGTCCGGGATTCAATACACTTTCTCCATACAAGGCAGATGCTTGTTCAAATAGATGATTCAAGGAAAAATCAAATTGCTTGAGTGTAAGAAAAACAAGGATAGTTGCTCCTCCCAATAATAGAAAAGCTTTGATGATTTGCACCCAGGTAGTCGCCAACATACCGCCAAATAATACATAAGCAGACATCATGATGCCGACAATAATGATCGCCCATTCGTAAGGGAAGCCGAATAAAATGGAAATTAATTCTCCCGCTCCGACCATTTGTGCAATCAGGTAGAAAATAATGGTCGATAAAGAACCAAACGAAGCCGCAATGCGAATAGGCTTTTGTGATAGGCGAAAAGCCACGACATCGGCAAATGTAAACTTACCCAGGTTGCGCAAGGGTTCGGCGATTAAAAACATCACCAACGGCCAACCTACTAAAAAACCGATGGAGTAAATCAGACCGTCAAATCCTTTCAATGCGACCATGCCTGCAATCCCGAGGAAAGACGCAGCACTCATGTAATCTCCTGCAAGTGCCATCCCGTTTTGGAAACCGGAGATGGAGCGCCCTGCGGCATAAAATTCCGAAGTAGTTTTGGTTTTGTTTGCTGCCCAATAGGTGATGCCCAGCGTAAGACAGACAAACAAAATGAACATCGTGATGGAAACCCAGCTCACTGCACCTTGCAGCGATTGGCCGGCTTGAAGAAAAATCATGGCTGTTGAAGTTTGTTTTTTAATCGCTCTACTTCGGGATTATACGTGTTGTTTGCCCAGTACACATAAATGCCGGTGAGCATCCAGGCAAGAAAGATCAGTCCTATGGCAAATACTAATCCTATCGTGAATTTGCCTGTTACATATGGAGACAAGGATTCCTTCTGATAGGCGAGTACATAAAGAAATCCCATGTAGGAGAAAAACATGATGGCTGTCAATAGAAGAGAGACGGTCCAACGGTGTTTGACAAGTTGCTTAAATTCTGATGAACGAATCAATTGCTCAGCTTTTGTTTGGTGAAGAGTCATAGCGGAAAAATAAATGATGGATATAGGCTTGCATACAGTATGCAGTTACTGTTTCGAAGAATCTAAGTTTAAAATATTTTTCTCAAAAAAGAACTTTTTGAGACTTTAATTCCTTTTGGGAGTAGTTTATTCGTATTTTTACAAACATTATTTGGGAGGCGATATGGAAATTAAAGAGATTAAATCCTACATAGAAGCTTACAAAGAACGCGGCCTGAAGTTGTTCACGACATCTTCTTTTCAAACGCACAGCATTCCTCTGCTTCATATCTTAAGTACGATAGATAGAACGATTCCTGTTTTCTGTATCAATACAGGGTATCATTTTCCTGAAACGTTGGTTTACAAGGACCAGATTGCTGAATTGCTGGGATTGAACATCATTGAAGTCTCTTCTCCAACACCGCGCAGTGCACAGAAAGATGCTTCCGGTAAATTGTTGTTTACTTCTGATCCCGACTATTGTTGCTACTTAAATAAGGTATTACCGATGGAACCTGTATTGGCGGAGTACGACGTATGGATCAATGGTGTACGTGCTGATCAGAGCTCTGTGAGAAAAGGATTCGGCATAGAAGAGAAAGCACCCCACGATACTGTACGTTTTCATCCGATGCTCGATTGGGACAATCGAATGATCACCAAATACATCAAAGAGTTCAACTTGCCTAAGCATCCATTGGAGGACAAGGGATATATGAGCATAGGTTGTGAACCTTGTACACGTAAGTTTGACTTGGAATCCTATTCCAGAGAAGGCCGTTGGTTTGGTCTGAACAAAACAGAGTGCGGATTGAACACAGAATTAGTCAATAAGAAATAAAGTTTTCAATGAAAGTATTAGTAACAGGAGGAGCGGGGTATATAGGATCACAATTGGTACAAACGCTTGCTTACAATTCATCCGTCGAGAAAATCGTAGTGTATGATAATTTAACTAGAGACAATTTCAGTTTCTTTTTAAATCATCAGAAAATCGCAGGCAATAAAATTTCTTTTGTACACGGCGACATATTAGATACTCGCAAGTTGCGTAAAGCGCTTATAGATATTGATGTGGTGTATCATTTGGCAGCAAGGGTATCGACACCTTTCTCCAATACAGACAGTCATTTCTATGAACAAGTCAATCACTGGGGAACAGCAGAATTGGTGTATGCTGTAGAAGAATCAAAAACTGTAAAACAACTGGTTTACTTGAGCAGCACGTCCGTATACGGATCCTCCAAAGAGGAAGTGTCGGAAGAAACACTACCTAATCCTAAAACGTTTTA
>DATHPB010000403.1:0-2037 GCA_035484295.1 Cytophagaceae bacterium | reverse complement strand
TCCGATCAATTGTCGACTTCAACAAAAGAATTATTCAGACAAGTGCGCCTTAGAGTCCCTTATCTTGATAGGGATCAGTCACTCACAGATCACCTTGAATCTTTAGCCTCACTGATTAAGTCACATCATTTAGTCGGAGATATATCTAAATTTTCAGGGGAAATATCAATATAAAAAAGAGGTTTTTATGAACGTACCCGATCACAACGCTGACCATTACACAAAGTACTCTTCTTTGCAAAATGGTCATGCAAAAGATATTTTAAGCACTGTTCATCTCGATCCGGAAGCGTCAGTTTTAGATGTTGGATGTGGAGATGGAAAGATTACAGCAGAACTTGCCATGCGCGCAATAAAAGGTAGTGTTGTTGGATTAGATGCGTCTTCAAGCATGATAGAATCCGCTTCGATACACTTTCCAGAGGATCAGTTTCCTAACCTACACTTTCAATTACAGCCAATTGAAGATGCGGTATTTTTGCACCCCTTCAACCTCATTACATCCTTTAGCTGTTTTCATTGGTTAAAAGAACCAAAAAAAGTAATGCAAAAATTGATCTCATGCTTAAAAGAGGGTGGTGAACTGCTCATTTTAACATATCCTAAGGAATCGCCTTATTATCAATACATGGAAAGAGCTCTTGAGAAGTATCCGGAATATAAGCATCTTTCTTCCAATCACACGATGCTTTCATCTCGAGCATACAAAGATTTTTTTCTGGAAAACCATCTTAAAATTTTAAAATTCGAAGAAGAGACAATACTAGCCACGTACAATAGTGTTGATGAGATCTTTAACTTTATAAAAGGATGGGTAAGTAATTATGTCCCTATTCCAAGTGATCTGCAAGATCAATTCATTAATGATGTGATCCAAGCTATTCTTGACGACAAAACTACCCAAAAAGATTCAATGATAAAGGTTCCTTATACAGCATTGACGATGAAGGTTCAGAAGTGAAATTTAGGCACTAACGCGATGGTTTCTGACAGCATTTTTACGTCTTCTTTCATATTCGACATAAGGAAGCCACGATATTAAGAAAGATATGAATGAAATCAGAAAAACGTATTCTAATTTAACACTCAAGTGATTGAGTGTTATCACGACAATGGATCCGGCTAAAAAACCGCTGCTGTCGGCCGATACAATGAGTCCGAAGCCTTTTCCTTGATTGTGAACAGCTCTCTCTTTTGAAAAAAGGGAGAGCATAGAAGGGCTTAAAAAGGCATTTCCTATCGTGTAAAAGAAGGATGAGATAGATATTATGGTAGTATTATCGGCTACAAAGCAATCTACTGTAAAAAACAATATAAAGGATGCAATTGTAAGAAGGAATCCTATTCTTATAATTTTTTCGTCTTGAACGTGTTTGCAAAATCCCAAAATTGTAACGCCTAATAAATAGCCGCACATCATCATTATCACTGTAAATGTATATTTGATTTGGAAATCAGCAAATAAAATTAATATGACATATTGCGAAGTAGCCCATAAAAAGTAGGCTAGTAACCCCAAACGGGTGGTGCGACAACAAATTTCTTTCCAAAGAGATCCGAATTCAGAGTAGATTAATTCTCGGAATTTCCTTTTTTTACCCTTAATGCCACGATAATCTTTTTTATCTCTTACGTCTTTTAAAATTAGGACACATAATACGATTGATCCCCCGAATAGGATTGCTGAAATTACATCATCGAGTGGTAATCCAGAGGATATTCTTTCGAAGAAAAAGCCAACAATTCCTCCTGATAGCGCACATAGAATCAATCCCAACAAGAAATACAACTTCAGAGTTTTACTTAATTTCATGTTTGCATCCGATTTTTAAATAATATAAATGACTCTGGATAAAAGCCAATTCATACAGAACAACTATATGTTTTGTCAAATGTATTCTTTTAGGGCAATCTTGGGCAGGCATTTTCCTGCGATGAGCCTCTTATTTCTAATCAGGTATGTCGCTTTCTTCTGGATTTTTTCTAGAAGAGCTTGTATTCTACCTTGCATATTTGAAGTACCTCTTTAGTGCACCG
>DATHPB010000402.1:0-4096 GCA_035484295.1 Cytophagaceae bacterium | reverse complement strand
CTACACAAACTTTTTCCAAGGTTTGGCAGAAGTTGATCAATGCTTGGTTGTTGTCCAGCTTTCCTCTGAATTCCAAACCTCTTGTCCATGCGAAAATAGAAGCGATGGGGTTGGTAGATGTCGGTTTGCCTGCCTGATGATCTCTGTAGTGACGAGTCACTGTACCGTGAGCAGCTTCTGCTTCCATGGTTTTACCATCTGGAGTAATCAATACAGAAGTCATCAAACCTAATGAACCAAAGCCTTGAGCCACGGAGTCAGACTGTACGTCACCATCATAGTTCTTACAAGCCCATACGAAATTACCGTTCCATTTCAATGCAGAAGCCACCATGTCATCGATCAAACGGTGTTCGTATACGATGCCTGCTGCTTCAAATTTAGATTTATAATCGGCCTGGTAGATTTCTTCGAAAATGTCTTTGAAACGACCATCGTATTTTTTCAAGATAGTGTTCTTGGTAGAAAGGTACAACGGCCACTTTTTGCTTAATGCCTGGTTGAAACAAGAGTGTGCAAAACCACGGATCGACTCGTCGGTGTTGTACATGCCCATTGCAATACCGGCTCCTTTGAAATTGAATACTTCGTACTCTTGTACTTTTCCGTCTTCTCCTTCAAACTTCATTGTCAATTTACCTTTACCAGGAACAATGAAATCAGTGGCACGGTACTGGTCACCGAATGCGTGACGTCCTACACAGATAGGGGCAGTCCAGTTGGGTACTAAACGCGGTACGTTCGCACAAACGATAGGTTCACGAAACACCGTACCATCAAGAATGTTGCGGATGGTGCCGTTTGGAGATTTCCACATTTGTTTCAGTTTGAACTCTTGTACACGTGCTTCATCAGGAGTAATGGTCGCGCATTTGATACCTACGTTATATTTTTTAATTGCTTCTGCAGCATCGATCGTTACCTGATCGTTCGTTGCGTCACGGTGTTCCATTCCCAGATCGTAGTATTTGATATCTACATCTAAATAAGGGAGGATAAGTTTGTCTTTGATGAATTTCCAAATGATGCGTGTCATTTCATCACCATCAAGCTCCACAACGGGATTTGCAACTTTGATCTTGCTCATTGTTTTATTGAAAAGGTTATAGATTGAATTTTAAGAATATCAAATATAAGTATCCAGAGGGACAAATTCCAATTAACAAATGATAAATACAAATTGGAGTTTAATCCTCAAAATACTGGTAGTTAGTGGATTTCTGTTCAGGTGAAGAATTAAGTGTAAATTATTTATAAGGAATGGTTTAGGTAATACGGATGGAGCAAATTTTTAATCACCTACAACTGTCCCTTCGGGTTGGGCTATTCGTTACAAGTCCTCGTTCGGATCGAATAACAGTGGTTAGAGCAACATCGAGGCTCATTGCGGACTTTCCACTGCTATCCCTCACGCCAATCATTTGTTTATAAAAGATTTTTTAACAGCAATCGTATCGGTAATGTTTTCACCTCACATTCCTGGTATTCCAGCTCTGCATCAGATGCTATAGTGATAGCGCTACCTGCATGAAATTTATACAAGCCCTTATTTTCATTGAATAAAAGGCTTCGTATGATGACATTAAAATCAAAATCTCCATTGGGGGCAATATAGCCAGCACTTCCAGAGAAAAGTCCTCTGTCTTCTTTTTCCAATTCATCGATCAATCGCATGGCTCTTAATTTAGGAGCTCCTGTCATACTGCCCATAGGGAAGAGTGCTTTTATTATTTCTGAAAATGAGATATCCGGTTGTTCTAATTCTCCTTTGATGGTAGAAATCAGTTGATGTACTCTTTCGAAGGTATACACTTTACAAAGCTCTTCGACTTGTACACTGCCTCCCGTACAGATTTTGGAAAGGTCATTGCGCACCAAATCCACAATCATGATGTTTTCCGTTCGCTCTTTGAGCGACTGTTCCAGTGCTTTTTTTTGCAGCTCATCTTCTTTGCTATTCTCTTTTCTTCCGGCTGTGCCTTTGATGGGCTGACTGACGAGGGTATTATGTCTCTTCTGTACGAAGCGTTCCGGTGAAGCAGAAAGCAAAACATGTTGCTTGTTTTTATACAAGACGGAAAAAGGCATGGGAGAAATGTGATTCAGTTTTTCATAAAGAGACAGGTAGTCGACGTCTGAATATGTTCCACTGTAACTGTTGCAAAAATTAATCTCATAAATATTTCCTTTCGCTAATTCTTCTTTGATTTTGTGTACAATATGGATGTATTGCTCGTGTGAAAATTGAGCAGCAGGAGAAGAAGCTTTCGTTGGATTGGTCTGAACAGTTGACTCCGATATGCCTGCAAGAATAGTGTATGATAAGCTTTCAGCTTCCTTGTTGGCTGCTTCCCAATGCTGGTTTTTCTCTTCAAATATGTATTGAGGGCAGTATAAGTGAATCAAAGGGAATTCCAGAGGATCGTATAAACTACTAGAAAAATGTTCAATCTTATTTTTTAGACGATAGTTGATGCATAGGAAAATATATTCTCCACAATGAGCATTGATGAAACGGTCCATTGCACTCCAGGAAAAACCGGCTTCTGTGTAAACGATGTATTCCTCTTTTATTCCGATGCCCATGAGCCTGGGAAAAGCTTCGTGCGGATAAACGATATTGTTGCCATTGAGATAACAGTACGTATCAAAATGCGCAGCAGCATAAGCCAACAGTTGATGACTGGAGAGGATGGGTTGCGTCGTCATTTTTCTAAACTGGCTAATCCAGCTTTCGCTTTGCTTTCAATGGTTTCATTGTACTCGTAATGATTGTAGTCAAATACTTTTTTAAAATAAACACGTGCTTTGTCACTCTGCTCGAGGTTGCGGTAGATATAACCCAATTGTAAACAGGAGTTAGGCGCAAAATAATCGTTGGTTTTCTTACTGGCATCAATCGTTTGATTGTAAAATAAGATGGCTCTTTCTATGTCTGCAGATTTATGGTATAGCCGTGCTTTTCTGTATAGGTATTCGATCTTGTCGTTGTCATTGGAAAACGTTTGCTGATCCATTTTTTCAGTAAGCGCAATGGCTTCTTTCAAATAACCACCATCACTTAACAACCTTAAGCGGTAGATGTTCTTGTCTGGCAATGATTCTTTGCCAGCCATTTTTTGTGCCTGTTTGTCGCTGTCGTTGCGGGTTGTTCCTTTGCTCAGCGTTAAGGCCTTATATCGCTTGGCCTCTTTGTCATTGCCTTGCAACCAATAGGCAAGAAATATTTTATAATAAGCGTCTTTGATGTATGCCTGTCCTTTGTAAAATTGTAGATAGCGCTGGAAAGAAGAAATGGCTTGAGGATAAAGTCCTTTTTGTAAATAGATATCACCCAAGATGTAGTGGAAGGAAGGGATGAGTACAAAGGCATCTGCATCTATGGGTTTGTCGTTATAGCAAGACAATGCTGATTCGCTGTGTGCGTCATGTACGAGTAGAGAGACTTCAAAAAAGGAAAATAAAACGTTCTTGGGATTGCTTTTAGAAAGGTTGATGATCATGTCCAGATGATCGGTTTGGCCTAGTAAATAATGTTCACACAATACCAACCATAACTTGGCTTCTGTGTTATAGATGGTGCTACCATTGGCGATGACAGAAAGTTCCTGTATACCTTTGTTCAGATTACCGTAAAGTCCTGCAAGATCGGATAACCAGGTATAATTTCCAGGAATGGAACCGATGATGACTTTTAACAGTGCCATTGACTTGCGCATGGGTACAAAGTCTGGATATTTTTTTAAACCTTCTTCCAACAGTTTATAAGCGGCTCTTACATTCAATGCAGAAGCCGTGTAATCGCCAAATTTCAGTTTTAATAAACTCCAATGCAGACGCACTTCTGCTTGCGTGAAATAATAATAAGGAGAAGTCTTGGGAAGTCTTGAAAGCGTATTCAGTACTACTTTTTCCTGATGAGTGATTTTGTGATAAGTATTTTTATCCTCAAGTATAAAGACAGGCAGAATGTCGTTGAAGTTCTCGAGATACAAAGCAATGGCTTGATCAGGTTTGCTCTTTAATTCAGCGCCGATGAGTAGCTGCGCTTCTTTATAATGAAGACTTAAAATATGGTAATACGCTTTTTGCAGAT
>DATHPB010000401.1:0-4327 GCA_035484295.1 Cytophagaceae bacterium | reverse complement strand
ACCATGGCTTCCAAGGTATACTTGGGTTTCCATCCTAGTCTTTGATTGGCTTTTGTAGGATCACCGATCAATAGTTCCACTTCCGTAGGTCTGAAATAACGGGGATCTACACAAACTACCTGTTGTCCAATTTCCAGATTCGCATTCTTCGTTTTCACGATAATACCGACTTCTTCTACACCAGTACCTTTAAATTCCAATTCCACGCCTATTTCCTGAAAAGCCATCTTCACAAAATCTCTTACAGCAGTTGTTTTACCTGTTGCAATAACAAAGTCTTCCGCTTTATCCTGCTGTAACATCAGCCACATGGCTTCTACGTAATCTTTTGCATGGCCCCAATCTCTTTTTGCATCCAGGTTTCCAAGGTATAATTTATCCTGAAGTCCCAGTGCCATTCTCGCCACTGCTCTTGTGATTTTGCGTGTTACAAATGTTTCTCCACGTAAGGGAGATTCGTGATTGAATAAAATGCCGTTGGCGGCAAACATATTATATGCTTCACGGTAGTTTACCGTGATCCAATAACCATACATCTTTGCTACCGCATAAGGTGATCTCGGATAAAAAGGTGTTGTTTCTTTTTGAGGTATCTCCTGCACCAATCCGTACAACTCAGAAGTAGAAGCCTGGTATATTTTTGTCTTAGTAACCAACCCAAGCATTTTTACTGCTTCTAAAATACGAAGTGCTCCTAACCCATCCACGTTAGCCGTATACTCCGGAGTATCAAAACTTACGCGTACATGAGACATGGCTCCTAAATTGTAAATTTCATCCGGCTGTACTTCCTGAATGATCCGAATGATATTGGCAGAGTCAGATAAATCGCCATAGTGCAATTTTAAGCGCGCACCTTTTTCATGAGGATCCTGATAAATATGATCGATACGGTCCGTATTGAACAATGAAGAACGTCTCTTGATTCCATGCACTTCATACCCTTTGCTCAATAAAAAATCAGTCAAGTATGCTCCGTCTTGCCCTGTTATACCTGTAATTAAAGCCTTTTTCATGTTTGTATAATCTGCCCAAATATACTGTCAAATTTGCAAAAAATCAGTTTATGCCAGAATTAAATAGCCCTTATCAGGCTTAATATAAACTTTATACAATTTAACCTTTAAAGCTATGGATTAGATTTGCTACTTGCTTCACTTGTTCTCGGTCCATTCCTGGACTCATCGGCAAAGACAAAATTTGTGAAGAGAGCTTGTCTGTTAAAGGATAATGCTGTTGCTCGAATGAATGAACGTATGCTTTTTGACGATATGGAGGTATGGGATAGTGAATCAAGGACCCAATTCCATTCGCTTTCAGGTACGTTGAAAGCTCATCTCTGTTTGGTGTTTGCACTACATACAAATGATACGTATGTGTTTTATCTTTCGCATCTGCATAGACAGGTAATGTGATATCCTTTCTATCTTGCAGGTATTCTTTGTACCATGCTGCGATCTGTTTTCTTTCCTGGTTCCAGCGATCGAGGTATTTCAGCTTTACACTTAACACAGCAGCCTGTATTTCGTCCAGTCTGGAATTATATCCTAAAACTTCGTTGTGATATTTTACTTTAGATCCATAGTTTCTAAGCATTCTTACTTTGACGGCCAGCTCATCATCATCAGTAGTAATGGCACCACCATCTCCAAAACATCCAAGGTTTTTAGTGGGATAAAAACTATGCGCATTGAGGTGTCCGAAACTACCTGTTTTTTTGCCTTTGCATTCGGCACCTGCTGCTTGCGCATTGTCTTCAATCACATACAGCCGATGACGTTGTGCAATTTCCATTAATGCCTCCATTTCGCAAGGCAGACCGTAAAGATGAACAGGGATAATGGCTTTTGTCTTGGCCGTTATTTTCTTTTCTATCTTAATAAGATCAATGTTACAAGTTTTAGCATCAGGTTCGATCAACACGGGCGTTGCTCCTACTTCTGAAATGGCAAGTACGGTAGCAATGTAAGTATTAGCAGGAACAATAACCTCATCTCCTATTCCTATCTCCAGTGATCTGAGAGAAATTTTCAATGCGTCTAACCCGTTCCCAACACCGATACAATGTTTCACTCCAATATAGCGGGCATATTCATTTTCAAAACGTTCAACTCTTTCTCCTAAAACATACCATTCCGAATGAAAAACATCTAACAAGGCTTTTTGAATTTCATCTTTGACCTGTTCGTGCTGATAGCTCATGCTATAAAATGGAACCCTGTCAATCATCTTATTATTTTGACATCTTTAAAAAACCCTCGTAATCGCTGATGTAATCACTGGAGTTGTAAACAGTAGATGCCAGGCTCATCATAACAGCATTATGAGAAAATTGAATAACGTGCCAATGCATGGGAGGAATATACAACCCTATGTTAGGATCTTCTAACACATGTACTGTTGTCTTACCCGTTGTATCTTCATTGGTCACAATAATTTTGCCAGACACAGCGACCAATACCTGTTCCAAGATATAATGAGCGTGCCTACCACGTGTAATCATTTGAGGAGTATAATAACTCCAAAAAACTCGTTTGATCTCAAAAGGTATATCCGTGTTTCCTTCCGCAACGGTAAGATACCCTTCGGACGAATCACCTATAGCCTTTAATTCTATTAGATATGGTTCTTTTACCTGCATAAATTCCTTCCCTGGACTCACAAACAGAAAAGTAAAATCTTTTCAAGAAGCTAGCAGCGATTCCGGTTTGCTCATACTAATTATTTATTCGTTAACAGATCGGTCGTTCCATTTAACCTACAGAGCTCGTCCTCCGTTCTGTTACTTATTTATTGTTCAACGGATGAGAAATTAGATTTCGCCCCATTGTGCACAATCATTTTCTTGACGACATATTGAGGAGCAACTCCCGAATTTAAAATGATTTTTCCAATGTATTCCCCAATGACACCCAATATAACTGCATTAAATCCTGAAAGTGCGAAAGACCCTGAAAGAAAAAGTTTCCAATTCAAGGAAGGGGAAGTCTCCATCAGGTTGCTCTCTAGGAAATAAAAAAAGCTAACTATTCCGCTCATAAACATTATGAATCCAACAAACATGAAGAAACGAATCGGCCTGATGGAGTGATTAATGAACATACTCATGTACAAAGAAAACAGTCTTGACAAGTTATAATTTGATTTGCCGTTTACCCGAGGGGAATGCTCTACTTCCAAAACGCCAATATTACTTGTAACGCGTAATAACAGACCGTCTATATAAGTACTTGCTCCTTTGTACTTGACAATTTCTCTCACCACATCCTTCTTGATGATTTTAAAACTGGACAGATAAAGTGAAAAAGGTTTGTTGAGCACATAGGAAGCAATCAAATTGGTCCATTTACTACCGAAATTTCGGAACCAACCATGGTGTTTATTCTTGTATTTGGAATACACGACATCGTATCCATTGACAGCGGCCTCTCTCAAGAGCTTCTTTATCTCTGAAGGAGGATTCTGAAAATCATCATCAATGATTACTGCGTAGTCTCCACTGCATGCGTTCAAACCACATACTACCGCATTATGCTCTCCAAAATTATTACGAAGTGCGATGTAATTGATTTTATCGTCCTGGTAAGCCAATTCTTCGCAAATATCGCCGCTCCCATCAGTACTCCCATCATTTACCAAAATTAGCTCGTAGTCAATGTCTTTCATCTCAAGCTTGACAGCTTCTACAAGACTTATTATGGTAGATGAACCATTATAAATAGGTATGACAATAGAGAGTTTCATGTTTTCTAAATATATACTATATACTATATACTATATTAGAAGTGAAGATTCTTACAAAATACTACTTATAATTGTCTAAACAAGCTTACCCTTTATCATACGTAAATGGTCCATTTTTAGATGGATTTTTATTTATTTTGACACATTTTTCTTAAACCAGTATTGAAATACAAGGTATGCCCACCACATTTCAGCATCAATTGAGATTTTACCTTTCATTGGAATCATCTTTTTAGCAAATTCAGAATTAAAAATGCCCTGTTCTTTTATATAATTTTCTTGCGAAACATCATGGAGAAAAGACTTGATCTTATCATTACGGCACAGAAAATCCTGTATGGGTACGTCAAATCCTTTTTTCTTGCGATTCAAAATCTCGGATGGTACTAGATCTTCAAACGCATCTCGCGCCATTTTTTTTCTTCGTCTGCCATCAATCTTATATTCACCCGGAAGACTCATCACAAAATTTACCAATCGATGATCCAGAAAAGGGACCCTTATCTCCAAGCCATTTGCCATAGACATCATGTCTGTCTTATACAACATGTCTCCCGGAAGTACATTTTCAAAGTCGGCTTTC
>DATHPB010000400.1:0-7978 GCA_035484295.1 Cytophagaceae bacterium | reverse complement strand
CACCTTTGGCATGTTGAACCAAGTAATTAAATTCCAGATAACCCAATGGTTCTACCATCTTGACATGTTCCAATCGAATACCAAATTTTTCCAGGTTGTTGCGTGTACGGGGATGCACAGGAAAGATAACAGGTAATTGTTCTGTACCTTTTTCTAATACGTTCAGCAGCTTTTTTAATTGACCTTCATCGTCTACATTCGACGGACGGTGTAAAGTCATGACCAGATACTGTTTATCACGAAGATCCAGGAGGCTCCAAAAAGAAGGGGGTGTAAATTTTTCTTTTTGTTTCAGTAAAGTATCAATCATCGTATTCCCAACAAAGAAAATCCGTTCTTTGTCAATGCCGCTGTTGATTAAATTTTTATTGGCGACCTCGGAAGTCGTAAAGAAATAATTAGTGATGCTATCGGTCACCAATCGATTGATTTCTTCCGGCATTCCCCAATCACCTGAACGGATACCCGCTTCTACGTGCGCTACACGTATGCCCATTTTCTGCGCAGTGATTGCACAAGCCATGGTAGACGTAACGTCTCCGACCACTAATACCAGGTCAGAAGGATTTTCCATCAATTCCTTTTCAAAGCGTACCATGATGGCCGCGGTTTGTTCTGCTTGTGTTCCACCTCCTGCCTCAAGATTAGCGTGCGGTTCAGGGATACCCAGCTGTTCAAAAAAATCACCCGACATTTTTTTATCGTAATGCTGACCGGTATGAATCAAACGGTAGTGTATGGATGCTCCTTCTTTTTGAGCCTTTTCAATGGCTTCAATGATCGGAGCAATTTTCATGAAGTTCGGTCGCGCACCTGCGATGATGTGAAGTAACATAAATGATTATTCGTTTTTATACGTAGTCAGTATTTGATTTTTTTTCTATTCTTATAATGACTATCGTCAAGTAATTGGTTATTAACTTACTTTTTCCCAAGTCCCTGTCTTGAGCGAACGCAATACGGCAAAGCTCGCCTGAGTCGTATTGACGATACTGGCAAACGGAATTGGGTCCTGGCCGCCTTTTGAGAAAGAGTTCAACAACGTTTCGAATTGTGCACTGTGTCCTTTATCCTGTTTGCCTTTTACAGACGAAAATCCTTTGAAGCCATATGCCTGTAAGGACCTATAATTATCCATGATCAACGTGCGACCGTCTTGATATACTTCCACGCGCTCTTTTGAATAAGACTTATCTCCATTAGAGAAATAATTGATCACTGCATTGGAACCATTTTCAAAACGCAACAAGATCGATACGTTATCGGTTTGTTCTGTTACATGTGGGCCAAGCGCATTGGCACATACAGCTACAACTTTAGAACCCGTCAGGTAATTGCATAAGTCTATGAAATGACAGGCTTCGCCAACGATACGGCCACCGCCGATCAACAGGTCATGTACCCAAACATTAGGAGGTATGAATCCTGCATTCATCGTAGCAATGATGTGCATCGGAGTAGAGGCCAATACACTTTTCATTTTTTTAATGAAAGGTGAAAATCGTCTATTGAAACCCACCATCACCATTTTATTGGAAACTTGCCTTGCTTGAATGATCTGTTCCAATTCCATTTCATTCAAGGCCAATGGTTTTTCTACGAACACCTGTTTACCGGCTTGTAACGCTTCAATGGTCATCGAAGCATGCAATTGATGGCGAGTAGTAATCATCACCAAACCCGTATGGGGATCTTTCAATACCGCTTTATAGTCTGTTGTACTATTGTGAATACCATACTTCTTGGCCATTGCCGTACCACTGACTCCACCGGCAGAAGCGATGTAGGTAAGCAATGGTTTCATAGATTTCAAAGCAGGCAGTAAAGTCATCTTGGTGAAATTACCTGCTCCGATGATCGCTATTCCTTTTTCTTTGGAAGCAGTAAGTGTGATCAGTTTTACATTGACCGTTTGTTCATAGTTACTTTGTACCGGATATTGCAATAAAGAAGCGATGGAACCACCACCGCCCATCGAACCGTATATTTTATGGTAGTCTTGTAAAGGAACAACTTCTGTGATCAAGGATTTAACATCCAGTTTGCCCGATGCAATAGCAAACAGTATCGCCTCGAAATTTCTTTTTTCTGTCCAGCGTACAAAGCTTACAGGATAGTCTCGGCCTTTGTATTCGTAGTCGTCGTCATATCTACCTGGTCCATAAGAACACGAAACCTGGAACGTAATTTCTTTTTCATAAAAATCGGAACGTCGTATATCTAATCCAACGACACCTGTTAATACCACACGACCACGCTTGCGACACATTTGTGCGGCTTGTGAAATGATGTCGTTATTTTTGGCAGACGCTGTGATCAATACACCATCTGCGCCGATACCGTGCGTCAACGATTGTACAGTCTTTACAACATCGTCTTTGACCGGATTAATGACTTCAATGCCTTTGGAAACTGCTAATGCTCTTTTGACTTCGTCTATTTCGACACCTATTACTCTGCATCCATTGGACAACAATAATTCAGCTGCGATCAAGCCAATTAATCCAAGACCTGTCACCACAATAGTTTCGCCAAAAGTAGGTTGCAGCAAACGTATACCTTGCAAACCGATGGAAGCAATGATAGTAAAGCTTGCTTCCTGATCAGAAACTTCATCAGGTACATGTACTGCCAGATTCACCGGTACACAAACATATTCCGCATGCTGTCCATTGGATGCTACTCGATCACCTATTTTAAAATCAATAACTCCCTCTCCTACTGCAATTACTTTTCCAACGTTACAATAACCTAGTGGTAAAGGTTGATCAAGCTTGTTGAAAACTGCTTCCAGCGTTGGCACCAGCCCGTCTGCTTTTATTTTATCCAAGACTTGTTTCACTTTATCTGGTTGCTGGCGAGCTTTAGCTATCCAACCTGCCTTGCCAAACTCTACCAACATTCGCTCTGTGCCCAGTGAAACTAAACTATATGTTGATTGTATAAGTATATGTCCTTTTTTAATTTCCGGTGCAGGAACTTCTTCCAGTAATGTGCTTCCGTTCTTTAAATCCTGTATTATTTGTTTCATCGTAAAACATCAAAACCTCATCGATTTACAAGTTACGTCTATCCGAACAAATAACAAAACCAGCTAGTGAAAATCAAAATGCGTCGCATAAAGCAACTTAACTCGTGAAGCATGGACTGATATACAATATTTAATACTTTCTTCTTATCTTCAACTCTAGACATACTCAACCATCGTGATGCTTCAACTGTTCCAAGAAAATAAAGCGCTGATCCGGTTTCTCTTAATCTGCCTGTCGGGCTACTTGCTTTGGGTGATTCTTTACAATCATTTAATAGGTCCAGACCAACGGTTGGACTTTTGGTTATCGGGAATAGAGGCTAAAGAAGTGATGGTTTTGTTTGAGTGGTCAGGTCATCCGCTGGAACGAATCATAGAGCTAGAATACAAACATGTGTTTTATAGTGAAGGTCGGCGTATCGTAGGTTTCGCTACATCTTGCAACGGCCTCGTTCTATTCCCCTTATTTAGTTTTTTCATATTGGCCACCAATGGCTCATGGAAAAGAAAAACAGTGTATATCTTGATCGGTTGTTTGCTGATTTATCATGTCAACATTGCGCGAATCGTAGGATTGATTTTAATAAAAAAATACTACCCACAAAGTCTTGATTTCAATCATAAATACACGTTCACCATTTTAGTCTACAGCTTTATTTTTTATTTATGGTACCTTTGGGTCAATTACTATTCGATTGGACAAGAAAAAAAACATGATTAGTTTAGGTATTCGTTATTTTTTTTTACTGCTCTTGGGAATTATCACCTTCTGTTTGGGACTGATTCGTTACGATTATGTTATCAACGTCATTGATCCTTCCTTACCTTTTTTATTATCAAGAAATACGGCGGAATTAGCAACCTATCCACTCGATTTCAAGACTTTTACAAGTAGTCTGTTCCATGATCCTCGTTGGTTATCGGCATTAATTTATATGATCTACCCTGCCATTGCTACCAGTATTGCAGTCTACTTGATTTTTCAAAAAAGGAAATATGTTCAGCTCACCTTATTGTTTTATTCGTTCGGAATTTTAATGCTCGGTTTATTTATTTTCTGCAGCCTTCTTTTTCATCAGTATACAAACGGTTATGCCGTAGCTCAATATTTCAAAAAAATATACCAGGAACCTTATGCAAGTTTGTTGTTACTAGGAAGTTTCTACTGGGATCAAAAAAATAAACGACAACAATAGCTCGCTGGGGTTTGCTTACTACCTGTCTGCAAATTGTCTCATCCAACTTTCTATAGCCAATAGAGACCAGATGGTATAAGAAGCATCTATTTTTCCCGACTTATTGTCTTGGATAAGTCTTGAAACAGAAGTGGGATTAAATATGCCACGGGCACGAATAGCCTCAGGAGACAGTACATCATTTATTTTAGTATCTAACTTATTCACTACCCAATCCCGAACCGGTGCACCAAAACCTGTTTTAGGTCTGTTGATGATTTCCTTTGGCAAGTATGGTTCCATCGCTTTTTTTAAAATATATTTGGTGACGTTACCTTTCATCTTATACCTAGGAGATATATTGGCACTGAAATTTACCATTTCAATATCAAGAAACGGTACACGTGTCTCTACGCCCATGGCCATGGACATTTTGTCTGTATAATTTAAATTGTGATCAGGTAAATAAGTTTTCATCTCCCAATACAAGCTTCTATTCAACAAACTATTTTCTGAAGAGATGTTGTTCCACAATTTTTCAAAATTATCAAGTGGTTGATAATTTTGAAAATCAAAGTTTTTATTCAGTTCCTCATTGAATAAAGATTTATTGATACCCAAGCTGATCCAGCTGTAGTAACCAAACATCCGTTCAAAAGGTGTTTTATCCAAATCAGTCAATACCTTTCTCATTCTTCGAACTGCAGGATTAGTGATGCCTAAAGGCCTGAAGCCCATCTTTAGCAAATCAACACTCCACCTGGGTACAAGTTTGAATAAAGGTTCATAATTTAACGCCTGATGTCTTCTATATCCCGAAAACAAGTCGTCGCCACCTGTACCTCCTAACAAGACTTTGACACCATCGTTCAATGCAGCCTTACTAATCTCCAGTACATTAAGTGGCGCAGCGTCTGCTTGGGGTTCATCCAAATGATAAATCATCTGATCAAAATGACGAATGACATCAATGTCTGCTTTCACTACCTTCAATGATACATTCAGGTGCTTAGCTACTTTTTTTGCATAGTGTAAATCACTTGAAAATCCTTCGTAAGCCTGATCACCTGAGTCTATTGTATAACAAGGAAATCTTTCTTTAGGATAAAGTTTTTTTGCCATGGCCAAAACAGCGCTGGAATCCAGTCCGCCGGATAAGAAAAACCCTACCGGTACATCCGATTGCAGCTGTCGCTCTACCGCCTTTTCCAAGTATTGTTGCAATTCAAATACTTGTTGTTCTTCTGGCACTTGATTATATGTACCTGTAAAAGGGATGTCATAATACTGTACAACAAAAAACCGGGTTGAAGTCTTTGTACTTAGTTTAATATAATGTCCCGGTAATAATTTTTTGACGTACAGAAATGGGGTTTTCTCCCCGGGGCTCCATAAAAAGTTAATGTAATTAACCAGTGCATTATGGTCTATGCTCCGGTCAAATTCCCTGTATTCAAGCAAAGATTTCAACTCGGATCCAAACAAGAAAATTTGATCCTTATGATAATAGTAAAGGGGCTTTACACCTAATTGATCTCTTACAATTAAAAGTTCTTCTTTCTTTTTATCAAGTACTGCAAAAGAAAAAATGCCATTGAGTTTTCCAAACAACTTCTCTCCATATTCAATAAATCCATACAGCAAAGTTTCTGTATCACTATGTGATTTAAATGAATATTTATGAGCAATTTTGTTCCTTATTTCTTTGTGATTGTATATTTCTCCATTAAATATAATGACATAATTGCCACAATCAGAAATCATAGGTTGATGGCCATTGCGCGAGAGATCTAAAATCGACAGCCGATGATGAGCAAGACCTACAGATTGGTGGATATAAGTACCTGAATCGTCAGGTCCTCTATGCGCTATACGAGCATTCATCCGATGAAGTAATTCTTCTTCAATCGGTTTGTTATAATCGACTATACCAGCTATACCGCACATATCAATTAATTTCCTTTTGCTATTTTTGACAAATACAGGAATGTATGCTCGGCACAAACAGACCATGAATAAGATTGAGACTTCGTATACGCCTCAATACTTATTTTTTCTCTCGTACTTTTATCGTTAACCAATTTTTCGATGGTTTGTTCAATTGAGTCAGCATCGTATGGATCAAAATATACTCCCGCATCCCCCAACGTATCTTTTAAAGTGTCCCTGTCTGCACATGCAATTGGTAATCCTGAGGACATAGCTTCTAGCAAAACTAGACTAAATGTTTCACAACTTGAAGCAAATACAAAAATATCTGCCGACTGATAGATGAATGACAGTTCCTCATACGGTACAGCAGGAAGATATGTTATTTTATGTGCTTGATCTGGATGCAAGTTTAACGCTCTTTTCAATTTTTTCCATGCAGGTTGATAAACTCCTCCAACTAATGTCAATTCAATGTCATAACCTTTTTTAAGTAAGCCAAATACCGCTTCTACAACGTTCCACTGATGTTTGTATACGTCAACGATCGAAACATATAACAACTTAATCGTTTTTTTCATTGCATCGGACGAAGGCTTACGAAAGAAAACCGGATTGATACCATGAGGAATAATCACCGTGTTTTTTTTGTTGTTTAAACTTTTTCCGAACACGTAATAAATGCTACTTGCCGTTAAAAAAATAATTCCCTTTGCTTTTCTAAATGCCCTTGTTTGTGTATAACGTAATATATTTAAACGCAAGCGCATTAAAGAAAATCCGTATAAATTGCGTTCCTTCGCATCAAATGGTAATAAATTCTGACACATGGTGACCGTCGGATAAAAGCTTACCACATTCCCACCCGGAGAAAACAAAACATCTATCTTATGTTTAGCCGCCTTAGGAAAAATGAATTTCAACCAAAGGATACGAAAAAAAATAGATCTGTTTAACCACGGATGCGATTGCTTTTCCAACCATTCGAAATCGGGTAACTGATTAAGTGTAGTTTGCGGAGCCCAGACAATTACAAGTTCAAAATCATGCTCTGCAGGTTTAGCATGCCTGAGGAGTTCTTTTAAGTGTACGACTCCACCTCCTGCCAAAATATTTGATGCTTCAATCCCCAGTACCATTAATTTGTCGTTTTAGTCTTGATCTTCGTATAAAGGTCCAGGTATTGTTTTGCTATAGTTTCCGGTTGAAACCGTTCTATGTTTTGATATCCTTTTGCAATCAATTCGTTTCTATAAGTTGCATCATTGCACAGTTTCAGAACAGCTTCCTGAATCGATCGCACATCATATGGGTCAACCAAGTGCACTCCTTCACCACCGACTTCAGGCATAGATGCCAGGTTAGAAGTGATCACCGCTCGCCCAACAGTTTGAGCCTCCAGAATAGGCATCCCAAACCCTTCGTATGTAGAAGCAAAGAATAAAAGATCACTGCTCCTATACAATTCATATATTTCATCGTCAGTCTGATTGAAGTACCAATTGCGTTTGATTTTTTTTGCGTCTAACATACGATCTATTGACTTATCAAAATCTCTTATCAATACTAATTCACAAGAGATCCCAGTCAATGACTCGATCAAGCGGAGAAGATTCTTATGCTCGCCTGAACCGATTTGAAGAATTTTAGGGACAACTGATAAAATCGGTTTATCGTCTCGTTTATAAGAAGCAGGATAAGGGTTGTACACTACTTTTACTTTAGCAGGATCGATAGCAAACACAGACAGTAATTTTTGTCTGGAAAATTCAGACACCGTTGTGACGAAAGCTGCTCTTTTCATCGGTACTTCAAACCATATTTGTTTGTACACTTCTTTCTT
>DATHPB010000399.1:0-3518 GCA_035484295.1 Cytophagaceae bacterium | reverse complement strand
CAGACTGTTCTGTAGGACCTTACCACTGTCCTAATACGGATTATGAAATCGATCCTACTAAAATTTCATCCATTACTTTTATGGTAAACTTTGGTGCAGATGATATTTTTGTCAGCGAAGGCGATGGTGACTATACTATAGATACCTTCATTAAAGGTACTACGATCACTCCTTACACTGGTGGTTTTACCTTGTATGATTTCAAAATAGGTACTTTGGTGGCTACTGCTAATACCAATAGCCAAACGGACAATTCATTGTCAGTATATCCAAACCCTGCTACAGACATGTTGAACATCTCTTTTGACGCTGGTAATAGCGCTGCAGATGTAACTTTGACTGACATGGTGGGTAACAAAGTATTCTCTACTACTGCAACTTCTGGTACGAATCAAATCGCTGTAAACACTTCTAAATTCACAAGCGGTATCTACATCTTGAACATTGCTTCTGAAAATGGTAAGTCTACACGCAAAGTGACTATCAAGTAATTAAATAATAACATTGAAATAACCGGCAGTGGCTAAGCATTGCCGGTTATTTTATGTCATACATTTTCGATTTATACTTAGTAAAACGCTCCCGATTGTATAATCAGGAGTTTAAATGTGTACCAGTAAACAAACTTCCCAAACCGATGAGAAAAATTAAAATCCTAGCTCCTCTGATCATCTTCATTGTTTCATTTTTGGCAACTGACCTGTATGCACAGGACGAAAGAGGTTACTACGATGCTCCATACACCAGGTATGAAGCCGATCAAGGGGCCTTGTCTAATGCCAATATACCAACCATGTCTTTTAGCCAAAAAGACCTACAAAGTGAAGCTTCCGAACAGGTGTGTGTGGATTTATCAGGTAAGGATGCATCGGTAGAATGGAAATTGAAAAAAGAAGGGGACGGTCTGGTGGTTCGTTACAGTGTGCCTGATGAAACTTCAGGAACATTGGATGTATACGCCGACGGTAAATTGGTGGGTACCTTAAAACTTACCTCGTATTATTCATGGGAATATCTGACTACAAATGGTAACCCTAATAACGTTGCGGTGAAGAACGATAATCCTAAAATGAGATTTGATGAAGTACGATTGAAACTGCCTGCTAAAATTCCTGCAGGTGGTAAATTGAAATTAGTCAGAACAAGTGGAAATATCCATCTTGATTTTGCAGAAATGGAAGCTGTTCCGGAAGCAATTAAGGCTCAACCTACAGATCTTGTGTATACAGGTGACGGCAGCGACTTGCAAGTATTTATTGACAACAAAGGCGGAGGAAAATCTATTTATATTCCTGCAGGTACGTACAATATCAACAGAGAACTTTATTTTGGAGTACCTAGTACTCAATTAAGAGGTGCTGGCATGTGGTATACTAATTTGAACTTTACCAATGAATCAGCTTACCAAGGTGGTCTTCGTGCGAATGCAAGAGACATCAGTTTCTATGACCTCTATTTAACTACTACCAGAAATTCCAGATCAAATACATATAAGGGTATCAATGGCGTATTTACCAGTCGTTCTGTAGTGAAAAACATTTGGGCAGAACACTTTGAATGCGGTGCATGGATAGCGCAATATAACATTGGAGATATTGAGTATTCCGATGGACTTACGGTAACTCATTGCAGGTTTAGAAATAACTATGCAGATGGAATAAATTTTTGCAAAGGAACTAGAAATTCTACGGTATCACACTGTAGCTTTAGAAATAATGGCGATGACGATATGGCTACCTGGTCAGCAGATGGCTTGGAATGTCAAAATAATACCTTCAGTTACAGTACCGCAGAGAATGGTTGGAGAGCAGCGGGATGTTCCATCTATGGTGGTATGAGCAATAAAGCACATCACTTGTTAATCAAAGATTGTGTAGAAGCCGGTTTAAGAGTAAACAATTCATTCCCTGGTGTTGGATTTAGCGAAACAGGTATGCACGAGTTCTCAAACATTACAATCATCAGATGCGGTAGTTTCAATGACTTGTTTTATAACATGGTTGGAGCAATTGATTTGATGTGTGTGAGTGTTGCCGGTAACAAAGTGCAAAATGTTAAGTTTTCCAATATTGACATCATAGATTCCAAGGACAATGCTATCCTGATCAATAAGGCAGGTGGTAAAGGATTTTATAACATGGTGTTTGAAAACATTACCATTGACGGTACAGGAAGAGAATATCCTTATAACAATGAATTGAAGAAAGACTGGTTCAGAGGATTCGGTGTCTTATTCGCACAAAATCCTGCGGGTAATGGAACCTTCTGCAACATTGTGGTTAAAAACCAAGGTGGAAATGCTTTAGTAGACATAGACAAAAATTCCATGGGTTCATTTGTATGGAAAGATGTCACAGATTGTAAGAAATAGAGTTTAACTAATTAATTGTGTTGGGCAATTTTGGTTTATGGGGTTATTGTGCAAGCAATAACCCCACTCTTGTTTTAAAATGATTCATTCATTAATAAAAAGCCTGTGATTCAATCACAGGCTTTTTTATTGGTAATGTTTCAAAAATGCAAATGATCATAACAACACACTAGCGCCGACCTCCGTCGGTGCTTTTTTATCACAAGGGCGTCCGCCCGGTGGTATGATTAACAGAGCAACATGGTAAAGCATTTTTTATTTGAAGCAATGATAATTATTCTCTTGATCTTTAACAAAGCTCGGGCGGATGCAACAACGCTAGCGCCGACGTCCGTCGGTTGCTTTTTTATCACAAGGGCGTCCGCCCGGCGATAGGATTAATAGAGCAGCATGTTAAAGTTTTTTTTAATGGTTGGAGCAATTGATTTGATGTCTTGCTTTTTGCATTTTAATACTAGCGCCGACGTCCGTCGGTGCTTTTTTATTATCATGAGGGCGTCCGCCCGGCGGTGGGCTTAATAGATCAGCATGTTAAATACATAGTAAGTCAAATAATAAGAGCTTTCGTTTTTGTTTTTAATGCATGACATTGATCTTTAATTAAACCTGGACGGACGCCCTATGTACAAAGAGGCACCGACGGACGTCGGCGCCAACCGTTAGACCTTTGAAGTTTTAACTATTGGAATTTATTTGTTATTTCATGTACCTTAGCCAGGGTGTCACATACGGATAGTCATTTAAGTTTAAATAGTATGCAATACTAAGGCAACGCCACAGCCTTTGCAAATAAGGTGTTCCGGAAACGACGCTTTATTCCGATTGTTCTTAGTGTTCCGATTGTACTGAAAAAAGACAGTTGTTTTTACAACCTCGGTTTTAAATTGCAGCACGAAATGAAATACTAAATTTTTTGATATGAAATACAAAAGACTCTTGAGTTATCCGACGTTTAAAGCTTTAATTATTGGCATTTATTTGTTTTTTGATGCTTGTCATTTGTTATGCCATATACCAGATCAGAATAGTTTTTCAACCTTTGAAACAGCACCTGAGTGTATGGTGAATGTATGCCGAGTGTATGGGGCTCCGTATGCTTTCCGTATGAGGAGTGTATGGAAGGTGTATGGGAAGTACATGGGAGATA
>DATHPB010000398.1:0-2359 GCA_035484295.1 Cytophagaceae bacterium | reverse complement strand
TACACCGTACAAATTAACTTTAGCCAAATTGTAAGTGTACAAATCGTTATTAGAAACAGCTCCTGTATCCGGCAATATACCTCCCGAGTCGTAATTAAAATGACTCATCGATAGTACCTGGCCTAAAAATTGATATCGTGTGTTTTTGGAATGGTAACGACTCACAAGTCCAAAGCACCAGTTATCCGCCTGATGTTCTCCTTTATTAATTGCACCCAGCAATTTTCTCGAAACACTGCGTCTGATGATGGCTGTCATGTTCCAACGCGGAGTAACGTTTCGGGAGTGTACAATAAACATTTTTTGCTGCCCTTTACTTCCCTGTACATAATCCAACGAAGTAAAAGGAGAACGTGTATCCATATAATTTACAGAATCAGGCAAAATAGCAAAATCATCAAACGCTGTATAGCCATATCGTGCACCGATGGTAACCGGAGTGACAGGAAGGACTTTTCCTCTGGGTGTCAGAAAATTTCCCAAATCTTGAGAATAAACACCATTTATAAACAGCGGTTGATACGACTGCAATCCGGTAAGAGAAGTACCTGGATGAGTAAAACTAGAACGGTTATAATAAACATCATCCCCTTTATGCATGACAACGGACAAAGGATTGTATTTCATTTTGGTGGAATCATCTAAAATCTGCGCTTTTACAAACGTTGCAGATAATAAAGTCAATGCAAAAAAGCTTAAGAATAAGATATATTGAAAAGTCCGTTTCACGCTTTCAAAATTAATCATTTAATCGGAAAGCCCGCTCTTCTTGACATAGCCTGTCTAATATTTTGTAAAAGAATTTGTTCTCCTTCCAAAAAAGTTACCGAAATCGGAATGTAAAATAAGGGAACCGTTTTCCACAACTGCCTGATTTCCTCTGTCAGACGAGCATGATCTTTTTCAGTAAGCAGTATGCCAACACTCTCATCTGCCAAGTCATGATATGCCTTTAAAATCTCTTGAGCTTCTGTCGTTGAAAAATCATGATGATCACCATATTCTAGATGATGAACCAGCTGTTTCTCTTTCTCTAAATACTTCACCAGTGGTTCCGCATTGGCAATCCCTGTAACCAGTAACCACTTAGATGGCACGCTGCTATTGAATACAGGTATTACTTCACCATAACGAAAAGTACTGAAGGCAACAGGGACATCTGAGGCGTATCGTTGCAATTGTCTTTCAAATAATTGCTTTTCGCTTGTAGTAATGGTTGACAGACACTTGGAAACAATGATTATGTCAGCTCGTTGAGCGGCTGATCGGAATTCCCTTAGTCTGCCAGCAGGAAAAGGATAATCCAGGAAAAATGGTCGATGATAATCGCACAATAAAATAGAAAAATCTGGCTTTACTGCCCGGTGCTGGTACACATCATCCATTAATAACAGATTCACTCCAGGATACAATTCATGTATTTTAAGAGCAGCCAGTGCTCTTTTCTCTCCTACGTTTACATGTACATTGGAACCAAACTTCAGAAAGAACTGCCATGGCTCATCACCTGTAAGCTGAGGTCCCATCTTTGCATTGACCGATAAAAAACCTCTTGTTTTCCTACCATACCCTCTGCTTAATGTAGCTATTTGGTGGTATTCTAGAAATTGCTGAATCAGGTATTCGATGTGCGGGGTTTTACCGGTGCCTCCTACCGTGATATTCCCTATGCCAATTGAAAAAACTGGTGTTCCCTTTTCTTTGAAAACTCCCCAATTATAACAAGCATTTCGCACGACCATCACAATTCCATACAGCATGCTGAATGGATACAATAACATAATTAGTACTCTTTTAAAGAGGTGATCAACTACCTTCATAAACTCAAAAGTAACAATTTGTCGCCGGAAACAGCTCTTCGCGTTTTATTAAAAAATAATGTGCTTGCCGTACATGCTCTTTCCTCTACGATTTTACTTCCCCAACACCTTTTTTTCTTTTCCTGACCAATAGAAGTCCGTTTCTGCTCATTTCTTCATCAAAAACACTCCTGTAATTTAAAACTTATTGAGTCATTGCAACGTATGTGAAAACAGTTTCGTATGTTAGACCAAATAACAGTTTTATAATGTGAAATGATAAAACCACAAGACAAAATGACATTTTAAAAGTTTTAGATTATTTTTAAGTCCTCAATCAACCTGATTATGTATTGACTCCATGAAAAAGACAGCATTATTCTTCGATTTTTATACTTACAAAAGCATTAAATGCATCATCTTTTTGGCATTGGCTTTATCTCATGCATTAACTACCTCAGCTCTTACTACGGCAACTATATCAGGAGGAGCTTGGGGTACAGCTGGTAATTGGAACAACGGAGTTCCTGTAGGAGCTGACGTTGCAACAGTTAACACCG
>DATHPB010000397.1:0-3286 GCA_035484295.1 Cytophagaceae bacterium | reverse complement strand
TGGCCCGTCTCCATTGATTGCAAAGGCACAAGGCGAAAATAACCGACCGATGATTCGATTGTTGTTTTGGCAAAGCTTACACATGAACATCATCGTAGGAGTTGTACTGACAGGTTTTATCTACATGAGTGCTTCCCGTGTTCATTGGTTCAATGACGATCCGGTTTTATTGAATCTGGGAATCCCTTTTCTTCACATCATTGCCTTATCGGTTTTACCAACCATGATTTTTCAATCGTTTCGTCAGTATGCAGAAGGTTTGTCAAGTACCAGCCCGTCCATGTTCATCAGTATCTTCGGTACAGTATTGAATGTATTGCTCAATTGGATCTTCACGCGGGGTGCTTATGGCTTACCAGATTTAGGTTTAAATGGCATTGCCTTGGGAACATTGATTTCGCGCATTGTTATGGCCTTGATGATGATGGTTTATGTTTTGAAGGCACCGTTGTTGAATCAATATTTAAAGGGTGCTTACTACATGCGCATGCGATGGAATATTATGCGGCATGTATTGAAAAAAAGTTTTCCGGTCGGTATACAACTTTCCGTAGAGTCGGGAGTGTTTAGTTTAGGTGCGATTTTTATAGGATGGTTGGGAACTACTGCCATTGCCTCTCACCAAATTGCATTGAACCTGGCAGCCACCTCTTATATGGCAGCTACAGGCTTAACGGCTGCGGTATCTGTGCGTGTGGGATACGAGTGGGGAGCAGGCAATGTAAAAGAAATCCGTAAAGCAGGCTTGGTCGCATTTGCGATGGTCAGTGTCTTCATGTTGTCGGTCAGCTTGCTGTTCATTGTATTCCGCTATGAGTTGCCGGCGTTGTTTGTTTTTGAAAAGGACATCATTCATATGACGGCAAGCTTGTTGCTTACTGCCGCTTTATTTCAATTGGCCGACGGAGTTCAAGTAGTAGGCATTGGGGCATTGAGAGGAATAGGTGATGTTGTAGCTCCTACGTTGATTGCCATCCTCGCTTATTGGGTAATCGGATTACCCATTGGTTATTGGCTCACTTTTTCTCAGGGAATGGGAGTACAAGGTATTTGGTATGGATTTACCATTGGCTTGTTTATCGCGGCAGTATTGATGTTTGTGCGGTTTATGGTTTTGTCTGGGAAAATGAATAAACAACAGTAGTAAGAGTAAGCTGTTTCAATAACTAATCTCATTGTTTAGCGACTGATCCGCTTTGTACTAAAAATAAAATTCATTTGTAAGGCTTCGAAATCGATTCTTTCTCGCTATTTAACTACTACAAACTTGTTTTTTATACCATTGAAAATATATTTTTCTAACCGGTAGGCGGGTGTATTTTTTGGTGAGTAGCGTATTCTTTTTATCTTCATGCTTAGTCACTAACCCAACACGAAATGGAAAAAATAATTCTGCTACTCCTTTTCTTAATGATCGGCGTGTCCGGGGCTTTTGCTCAGGATGAAGTATTTGGATTGAAAGTAGGAGACGTCGCTCCCGATTTTAGTCTGTACGACCAACACGAAAATACCTTTAAACTTTCTAAAGCGCTTGAAAAAGGACCGGTAGTCGTATTCTTTTACCGTGGACAATGGTGTCCGTTTTGTACCAAGTACATGAAGAATTATCAGGACTCGTTACAGTTCATTAAAGCAAAAGGTGCACAGATTGTTGGGATCAGCCCGCAAGCAGAATCGGCTGTTCAGAAAAGCATTGAAAAAACCGGTGCGACATTTCCGTTATTGTCTGATCAAAATAAAGCTGTTTGCTTTAAATACAATACGCTTACCAAAGCTGACAGGACAAACGAAGAAGCTAATCCTGTGCCTGCATTGTACGTAGTGGGAAAAGATGGAAAAATTAAATATGTACACTTCCCAAACTCTTTTACGTTGAGAGCAAACGTGAGCGATTTCTTACCATTTTTATAGCGGAGTATATAGAGATCAGCCATAAAAAAAGTCTCATGAAACACGAGACTTTTTTTATGGCTATTTTATTCTGCCTTCATGGCTAAAGGTGAAATGGTATTTCTTTGTTTGGCTTGCCGGGTGGCATTTTTATAAGCCATGCCTCTATAATAAATAGAACCATAACTTGATCCTGTTCCCGCTCCCGAAGCTCCACCGTTATCTGTAGTACCGGGTTGGGCAGCGGCAAGTCTGCGGTCTAGTTTGTAAGTTGGTTCGTCGCAAAAAGCATAACCTGTAGCTTTAGCAGATTTTTTTTGTTGCGCAACGCAGGCGAGTGACATGCTCATGGCGATACATGAGAAAATAATTACCTTTTTCATAACCTGTTAGTTTAAGTGAAACAAAATACAAAGCATTCAAAAGGTAAGGATTCACCATAGGCTCTTTTTCTTACACAACGGTTGTTGTTGTACATTAGTATGAGAACAATAAGAAAAATGGAAAATAATCTTAAAAACACTGTCCTATTTGCCAAGTATGGTTGTGAGGGCAAATAGGACAGGTTTAGGTAATGTGTGTCACATGAACTGGTGTCACACAAAAAGTGGATTCATTAGTTAAAAAATAAAGTTGCGTAGCCGGTTGGTTTGAACTCCTCAAATACTTTGTGCAACAATTCTGTGATGCTTTTGATATCTCCAAAACGCACGTACAAACCTATTTCCTTTTTGTTGTCGTTGAAAGAGAATTCTACCAAAGAGGTACTGGCATATTTACTTTCCACCAATTGTTTGAATGATTTGAAATCTTCATCGAATCCGTTCAAGGTGAAAGATAAATAATTACCATAACCATTTTGAAAATAAGTCAGTGCCTTGAAATGAGAAGCATTGTCGAAAGAGCCAACGTAATTTGTTTTATCTACCCATTTGTTTTGCTTCAACCATTTTTCAGCTTCCCAAGTGATGTCGTATTTTTTGAGAATGGATGTCTTAAGGTTTAGCAAGGCATTGGTCAATTGCTCCTGTTGTCTTTCAGAGTAATTGATGGTTGGGATATCTTGTTTCAAGAAATTTAACAAAGAGGGAGAACCGTTAGAAGATTTGGAGTATGAGAAAGGATAGGATGATGCGGCGTTTTTTAGCGAAGGATACTGATCGGTGAACCAATTGAAACGATGTCCTTCTATAATCACTGCTTCTGCAGGGCCGGTTTCTTTGGAGAGCCAATGTTTGGTACTGTACAGTACAAGGTCTGCTTTTTCTTTTAAGGGGTTGAATCCATATCCTGGTCCTATGACACTGTTATCGACAACTACGGGAATGTTAAGCTCTTTAGCAAAGACAATGATTTTTTGAAAATCGGGAATTTCATTTTGCTCACTAACAGTTTC
>DATHPB010000396.1:0-2592 GCA_035484295.1 Cytophagaceae bacterium | reverse complement strand
ACCTCCGCTTCTTGTCCGGTATGAAAACTCAGGTTATAATCACTCCTGTTAAAGCTATTGCGCGTTGTAATGCAATGCGCAACAGCCTTATGGAGAGTCAATACATCAAAATAAAAAATCTGCTGCGAATTATTCAGCGATACTGCTTTATTTATCATTTTACTTTGTTCGCAAAGTCTTTTCTGAGTTTGTCTAATTTGGGTTTGATCATGACTTGACAATACGGTTGATGGCCATTCAATTCATAATAATCCTGATGGTAATCTTCTGCTGCATAATAATTGCTGTATGGCTCTACCTTCGTCACGATAGGGTTAGGGAAAGCCCTTGCAGCAGTTAATTTCGCAATGTATTTTTCCGCCATTTCTTTTTGTTTGGGAATGGTATAAAAAATCACTGATCTGTATTGAGTGCCTACATCATTTCCTTGCCGGTTAAGCGTTGTAGGATCATGTGTGAAAAAGAACACTTCCAACAAGTCTTCAAAAGAAACCTCTGCCGGTGCATAGATAACCCGGATCACCTCTGCATGACCGGTGTTGCCTGTACACACTTCTCTATAAGACGGATTTTTCACTGTACCTCCAGCATACCCTGACTCTACACTGACTACCCCTTTAATTTCTTTAAACACAGCCTCTGTACACCAAAAACATCCGTTTCCGAAATACACTGTTTCTGTTAGTTTATCTGTCATGATTTTTTCGTCTTGCTTTTTGACTGTGGTAGGCTTACTACAGTTACTCATAGCAGTAAGAAGAATACATAACAACGTTATCCCCGCTATACCGGCGGTGATGAGACCGTACTGTCTGGTTTTATTCATTCGTCGTAGAATCTGTTTTAGGTTTACCTAAAGAACGTAATCTTTGACTACCTGACGTATCTGTTTTGGATTTAATTTCACCTTCCTGTCTGGTAGCCGACATAATCACCGGACTTTCCTCATGGATTTCTTCTGTCGCATCCATGTTGGCGTATCTAACGGCCAGCTTGTATTGAGTCATGTAATTTGTATTCGAAGAATCTTTCGCCATTAACTTACCATAAAAAACAACTGCTTTGGACCAGTCTTTTCCCTTAGTGGCAACCTCTGCACAACGCTTCAACAATTCTATGTCTTGCGGGCGATTTTGAAGCAATAAATTATACCAAGTCAATGCTTTCACATAATCGCCTGTTCTGTATTTTAAATTACCTAACAAACTATAATAAGTAGGATTTTTATCGCTGTACTTTAAAGCAATCTGATAAGCAGATTCAGCGGCCCCATATAGTTTCATCTTTTCAAAAAACTTTCCTTCCGCTTCATAGAACAAAGGATCCTGATGCGAAATACGAATTCCATTCAACACGTAAGACATCGACGAATCGTACATGGCTTTGTGCAAATATATCTTAATAATTTCTCTATACGCGGGCAAAAAATCCGGATCTTTATGCACTGCTGACTGTAAATAGCGAATAGAGCTCACAGAATCTTTATTGATCAAAGCTTTTCTTGCCAATACATAATCCGCATCGGCTTTGAAGGGTATCATTTGTACCGTTTCATCAATGTAACGGGTATACTTTAAAGAATCTCTCAAATCCATATAAATATTGGCCTGTAAAACCATTAGAGCAGGAACTTTATCCATCGAAGATTCCGCTTTGACCGCAGCATCTCTGGCCGCAATGATATTCCCACTGGCATAACTCACTTGTCCCAGCAGCAAGTAATACTCTCCTTTTGCATCGTCCAGTTCTATCGCCTTTGAAATATCTGCCAAAGCCTTGCTGTTGTTTTTTAGTTTGTAATAAAACAAAGCACGTTTATAATACAACACATCGTTCGACTGATCGTCATCAATCGATTCATTCAATACATTTAAACTGGCTTCACTCAAATTTTCTATCGCATAGGGATCAGGTATGGAAGTATCGTTTTTATTAGATCCGCATGCGAAGCTGAATATGGAAAGCAAGCCTATAATAATTTTATTTTTCATTCTTTGACTATTTAGAATCTAAACTGTGCAGAAAACTTCACGCCGAAAGTCCGAACATTAGGATGGTCATTGTACGTTAATCGGTGGAAGAAATCTATTCTGAATATTTTAAAGATATTCTCTATTCCATAACCTACTTCTGCATACGGCAGATCTCCAAATTTATTGATGGTATGATTGGCCATTCTGACATCGTAAGGAATCAAGTCAATATTTTTTTGACTCAAAGAACCATACAAGACATTGGCCGTAACCAGAAATCTCCACTTCAGTTTTTTTATCAGTGGAATACGATTGAAGAACAATCCTTCAAAGTAATGTCTGTAATTCAAAGATACAAATTGGTCACTCACAAACTCAAAATAGTTCATCAGGTTATAAGCCGCCGTGCTATAAAAAGGAGATTGGTTTCCAATGTGCACTTCCAGCAATGGATATGGTAAAGGAGAAAAGATTTTTCCTGCTGTAAAATCATAATAGGACCGCCCCAAGGCTCCCACTCTAAACGATTGACTGACGAAGCAGTATAACTTATGGTAATCAAAATTGGATTTTAAAACACCTTTCATTCCATAAATATGGCGTACTGCTACAATAGGCC
>DATHPB010000395.1:0-4586 GCA_035484295.1 Cytophagaceae bacterium | reverse complement strand
ACACCAAAACCGGCGATAAAGGTTCTACTTCCCTTCTGGGAGGAACACGCGTAAAAAAATCCGACGCACGCATTGAATCGTATGGTACCGTTGACGAACTCAATTCACTGGTGGGCTTGGTAAGAGATTGCACCACGCATATGCTCATCAGAGAAGAATTGCTGCACATACAAAACATTTTATTTGTAATCGGTTCTCACCTTGCTTGTGAGAAAGAAAACCTAAAGACGAATCTTCCTTATTTCAAAGAAGAAGATATTTATCTCTTGGAAAAATCAATCGACCGCATGAATGAAGAACTGGAACCGATGAAACATTTCATTCTTCCGGGCGGACATCTTACTGTCTCTCATTGTCACGTAGCACGCAGCGTTTGCCGCAGGGCCGAACGAAACATCGTTGCACTATATGCCGATCTTCCTCAAGATGTACAGATCCTTTCCTACATCAACCGGTTAGCCGATTATCTGTTTGTGCTGGCAAGGTACTTCGGGAAGTTGCTGGGAGTAGATGAAATACCTTGGGTTTCAAAAAATAAATAGTACTTTTACTTCCCTAATAAATAACACATACCATGACCAACGACCAACTGAAGGATTTAAAAGGCCGCGTGACGGCTTTGAGGAGGTATCTTTGACTACGATAATAAAATAGCTGAAATAGCTGAACAGGAAGGACTCACGACTGCGCCTGATTTTTGGGACAACTCCAAGGCAGCAGAATTACTCTTAAAAGAAATCAAATCTAAAAAAGTCTGGACCGATCATTTCAAATCGGTAGATACCATTGTCGGTGATCTGGAAACTCTGTATGAATTTTATACAGCAGGAGATGTCAGCGAAGAAGAACTCAACAAAGAAGCCGAGAGAACGGAGAAAGCCATTGAAGAGTTGGAGTTCAAGAAAATGCTAAGCAACGAAGAAGATCAGCTGAGCGCCATCTTGGAAATCAACCCGGGGGCTGGCGGAACAGAGAGTAACGACTGGGCCGAAATGTTGTTGCGCATGTACATCATGTGGGGGGAGAAAGAAGGTTATACGGTACGCGAAATCAACTACCAGGCGGGCGAAGTAGCCGGTATCAAATCCGCAACAATAGAAATTGACGGTGATTTTACGTACGGTTACCTGAAATCAGAAATCGGTGTACATCGCTTGGTACGAATCTCTCCTTTCAATGCCAATGGAAAACGTCAAACTTCTTTTGCTTCTGTCTATGTATACCCCGTTGTAGACGACACCATCAATATAGAAGTCAACATGGGCGACATCGAATGGGATACGTTTCGCTCTGGAGGTGCCGGCGGCCAAAACGTAAACAAAGTGGAAACAGCCGTGCGTCTGCATCACAAGCCATCAGGACTCATCATCGAATGTCAACAAGAGCGTTCTCAAATCATGAATAAAGAGAAAGCCATTAAAATGTTGAAATCGAAATTGTACCAGATTGAAATCGAAAAACAAAATGCAGCGAGAGCAGCCGTAGAAAGCAACAAGAAACGCATTGACTTCGGCTCACAAATACGCAACTACGTATTGCATCCTTACAAGCTCATCAAGGATGTGCGTACCGGTGTAGAAAGAACGGATGTGGACAATGTCTTGGCTGGCGATTTGAACGAATACATCAAGGCTTACCTAATGGAAAACTAAACAGAGATGAAGGCTGCGAATCGCTTGTCCTTCATCTTTCATTTACACCCATTCCAAACAAAGCAAAATCATATTTTACAGGATCCTTGGGATCAAAACTTCTAAGAACCTCCGTCAACTCAAGTGCAGCCTGCCAGTCGGCAGGTTTTCGCTTTAATAATCCGAGTTCCTTGGACACACGCTCCACGTGAACATCTAACGGACATACCAATTGCGATGCGTTGATTTCTTTCCAGAGCCCAAAGTCAACGCCTTTGTTGTCTTTACGGACCATCCAGCGCAAAAACATGTTGATCCGCTTACAAGCAGATTTTCGATCAGGAGAAGCGATGTGCTTCCCCGTACGATGTGGTGCATAATCTACATCAAAAAACACCTGTCGAAAATGATTGAGTCCCCGTTCTGTAGTCATATCATTTTTACGCATCCCTAGACTAAACGCTTGCTCCAGTGATTCGTGTTCAGTGTACCAGCGTTTAAAGAAATCGATGAAATATAATGTATCCGTCGCATTGAATGTACGGTGAACAAATGTTTCAAACGCTTTCAAATCGGAAGAAGAATGGTTCAGTATAAACTCGTACGGATTGTTTTCCATAAGCCCGATCAGTTCCTTCGACTTATTGATGATCGTCTTACGTTGTCCCCAAGCCAGAGTAGCTGCCCAAAAGCCCATGATCTCTATATCCTGTTTGCGAGAAAACAAGTGAGGAATGCTGATGGGGTCGTGTTCAATGAAAGACGGTTGGTTGTATCGGACTAACCATTCGTCCAGTATTTGCTTAACCCCTTCAGTCTTATTTCTTTTCGCCATGTTTGGAGGTGGTATCTGCCATTATTGCTTTCAATTTGTTAATTTCCGCTTCGCGAACCATCAATGTGAAAGCGTTCATTTCCTTCTCTTTTACCAGTTCTTCTTTCTCCGTTTTTTCTTTACCTGCATAGCATGCCAAAGCAATGATCACAATGGACTGTACGATGCAGCACCAGAAATAAAACGTGTTGGAGTGAGTATCGTTCATGCTTAACCTCTTTCTTGTATTTTATGTACCAATGTCGTTTGCCAGGTAATAGGAAAAAAATGAACGGACCAGGACATCATTCTGTTCAGCCATCCGTGTACCGCAACAACTTTACCTTTATCCAAGGCCCGCACACCAAACCTTGCAACATCCATAGAACTGGCAGGTTTCATGCGTTTGAATAATTTAGAATCGCTCAGGTTGGCATGTTGAACGAAATGTGTCGCTGTTGCACCGGGACAAAGAGTGGTCACCGTAACACCCGTTCCTTTTAACTCGTTGGCCAATGCAGCAGAGAAAGAGAGTACATACGCTTTCGTAGCAAAGTACACCGCCATTAACGGTCCAGGTTGAAAAGCCGCTGTAGATGCCACATTCAGGATTTTACCCTGTTTGTTTTTGATCATTTCCGGTAACAACAAACGAGTCAGCATAGTGAGGGTTGTTACATTCAGCTCAATCATTTGTTGTTGACGCACTGCATCCAGTTCATGAAACAAACCGAAATCTCCAAAACCGGCATTATTGATCAATACATCTACCTTCCATCCCTTTTTATCCAGTTCTTCTTTCAGCGTATATGCAGCATTGCCTTTCGCAAGATCGCACGCCAATACATGTACCGTTACTTTATATTTATCCTGCAATTCCTTTTGCAAGGTTATCAATCGATCCAGACTACGTGCCACCAGGATCAACTCGTACTTATCGGCAGCAAACAACTGCGCAAAATCACTTCCCAGTCCGAAGGAAGCGCCTGTAATTAAAACTGAGGACATAGCTGAAGGTTTATACATTAAAAATAGAAAAACTCTCAGACTATCGCATAAAAGTACGCTCAAATAATACCAAAGCACGAAAAGTTCATTTAGTTTTACATTAAATTGGTAAAACATGTCTTTCAAAGAACAATTGTATCACACTGTGCGCAAGCTATGGCCTTCTGTAAAAAAAGGACTGTATGTTTTTTTTGCAAGCAGCATTCTTTCGGTCATCGTTTTTCGCTTCGTACCTATTCCTTTCACGCCGCTCATGCTCGTTCGTGTAGTAGAGCAATGGAGCAATGGGCAACCCGCACGACTGGTGAAAGACTGGGAAAATCTCGATCATTTGTCAGCTAATATTCCTCTTGCAGTGATCGCTTCAGAAGATCAAAAATTCACTTCGCATTGGGGTTTCGATGTCGAAGCAATTTTCAAGGCGTACAAAAACAATCAACGTAAAAAAAAGAAAACGATTCGTGGTGCAAGTACCATCACGCAACAAGTGGCAAAAAATGTTTTTCTATGGCCAGGACGATCATACCTGCGCAAGGCATTTGAAGTGTACTTCACCATGTTAATAGAAGTGTTCTGGTCAAAAGAACGCATTATGGAAGTCTATTTGAATGTAGCAGAAATGGGTGACGGTTATTATGGAGCAGAAGCCGCGTCCAGAAAATATTTCAAGTGCAGTGCTTCCAGACTCAGTAAGGACCAGGCCGCCTGGCTTGCCTGTATTCTACCTAATCCAAGAAAATATTCTCCTTTAAACGCAGGACCTTACCTCCAGCAACGTCATGCGTGGATTGTGAGGAATATGAATAATTTGGGCAAGGTAGAATTTTAATGACTGTTATAAATAAAAAAAGAGCTACAATATTTGCAACTCTTTTTTTATTTATAACAGTTTCTGAAACGGTTACATAATGTATGACAACGTCACCGGAATTTTTTTGTCCACTCCCGCCAACCGTTCAAATGCTTTCTTGGAAATTTTTAATACCACACGATCATTCAATCCATTGGCCGGTAACTTACCGATGACACGCACAAAGATGCGTTGGTTGTTGCCTTCATTGATCACTTGAATGATCGTACCAACAGGTGCTGTCTTGTGCATGGCCAGGTATTTGTCGCTGTCACCTCCGTCT
>DATHPB010000394.1:0-3571 GCA_035484295.1 Cytophagaceae bacterium | reverse complement strand
TAACAAGCTGCTTGGCGTTGTCTTATGCGGAGGACAAAGTTCACGCATGGGGACAGACAAAGGGTTGATCCGTTTGGGAGATTCCACCTGGGTGGAACATGCTGTCGATCAATTGCAGCAACAATGCAGTCAAGTACTAGTCTCTATCAACGATGCACAGAAAGCGGAATATGAAACGTTGATAGGAAATAAACAACTGGTTGTAGATACCATGGATATTCATGGACCACTTCGCGGATTGCTGAGTGTGCATGACAGCTATCCCTCACATGATTTGATGGTGATGGCGTGTGATTTGCCTGACATTACAAATGAAACGCTGAACCATTTGAAAAGTATTTATGAAGATAAATCAGGGGAACATGATTTCATTGTGTTTTCAAATAAAGGGCAAATGGAACCTCTGGTAGGAATTTATACCTCAGAAGGATTGTCTAAAGTATTCAAGTTGTTTCTGGCCGGTGCATTGGAAAGACATAGTATGAAATACGTGTTGGAAAATGGAAATACATTTGCAACAGAGTTGAATCATTCACAAATACGGGAATTTAGAAATTACAATTACAAGGAAGACCTCGATCACTGATTACCAAAAAATAAAATCAACAGGATCACCTTTGAAAAGATCACCGTTCTCCAATGGATGTAGGGCCAATCCATGCGAATGCAAGGTAGAGGTTATATCTCCTGAACCGTTGATGATCACAGGTTTTATTCCACCTTCTTCCAGCACACAGGGGAAATACTGATCCAGTTTTACATTTTTCTTCTTGTCGACGAGTAAGGGCAGCCGTAAAGTCAAGGCTTTATTCAATCCAAAACATTGTCTCAGGTAAGGCTCTATAAAAATTTTGTAACATACCTGGCAAGACATTGGATTTCCCGGCAAACCGAATACCACTCCTCCTGAAGGGAGTTGTCCGAACCATAAGGGTTTGCCGGGCTTTAATTGGACTTTGTGAAACAAGGTCTTTACACCACAGTCTACAAGTATTTCAGGAACAAAGTCTGCTTCTCCCATAGAAACTCCACCTGAAAAAATAACGATATCGTATCCTAAAACGTCGTGAATGGTTTGAGATAACAAATCTTTATTGTCAGGAACTAATGTTCTATGGGCAATGGGGAGTTTATAGTTTGCAAGAAATGATGCCAGGGCATAAGAGTTGGAATCCCTTATCTGGTGAGGTTTCACTTCTTTTTCAATGGGAATGATTTCATCGCCTGTAGAGATCACAGCTATCTTTGGTTGTTGCTGCACGAGCACTTCGGCTTTTCCTGTTACTGCCAATACCGCTATTTCCCGTGCAGACAAAAGCGTACCTTTGCTAATGATCAGTTCAGATGCTTTTACATCTTCACCTTGCCTGGCAATATTTTGTCCTTTTTTTAAAGTGTCTATACGGAAGGTAACCTGCATTCCATTGATTGTACAATCCTCGATTCGGATGATGGCATCGTATTCAATTGGTGTTGCAGCTCCTGTCATGATGCGTAAACATTGGCCTTCTTTGGGTTTTAAAAAAGAAGTTCCGCCCGCAAATAGTTCATCAATAATTTCATAAGTACGAATTCTTCTTTCTAGAAAATCTACGCTTCTCAATGCAAAACCATCCATTGCTGCGCGGTGAAACGGAGGGTAATCGCGGTCTGCATAGACGTCTTCTGCTAAGATCCTTCCTGTGGCTTGGTTGATGCCAACAGTTGTAGTTCCAAAGTTTCTGCTTTGAGCGAGTATAATGGTTAGGGCTTCTTTGACTGAGATCATTGCAGGAGAGGAGAGTGATAAGTTATGAGATGATGTTAAATATCACTTAAAATTAAATGACTATCTGGTTTCCACACCTTTGATCGATTTATAAATTACAAGTAACAAATCTCAAATTCCAAATAAAATTCAGGCTCCAAATCCAAAACAAAGTAGACCATTGACGTTTTAACTATTGGAATTTATTTGTTTTTTGGTGCTTGTCATTTGTTATTTCATGTACCTTAGCCAGGGTGTGATATACGGATAGTCATTTGGATTTAATGTCCACCGCCTTTCAGCATTTTTCTGGCATGAAACAGTGCAGGAAGAATGGCTTCCAGACCTTCTCTCGCTCCATTACTGCTGCCTGGCAAGGTAACGATGGTTGTGTACGCGATAGATCCGGCTACAGCTCTTGACATCATGGCAAGTGGAGTACGCATTTGTCCATACGCTCTCATGGCTTCTGTAATACCGTCAGCATCTCTTTCCAGGATTTCTTTCACGGCTTCCACCGTGTTGTCTCTTGGACCCAAGCCGGTACCACCTGTAGTAAAAATAAAATGAATGTCCTGGCTGACCCAATCTTTAATAGTGGATTGTATAATGTTCTTTTCATCCTGTACAATTTTATAATCGGGTTGCAGGATGCCAAAAGATTTCAGTATGTCTTTGATAAGAAGGCCTGAAGCATCTTCCCGTTTGCCTTCTGCTGTGGAATCAGAACAAACCAATATCGCACAAGTAGGTGGAGTATTGAAGAATTTTTTTCGATCGCTTTTTCCTCCGGTTTTTTCCAATAGTTTGATACCGGTTATTTCCAGTTGTTTGTCGACAGGCTTTAACATGTCGTAGATCGTCAAGGCTGCAACAGACACTCCCGTCAGCACTTCCATCTCTATGCCTGTTCTACCGATGGACTTTGCTTCTGCCTGAATATGGATATAATTTTCAAGCACATCGAATGTGATATTCATTCCATCAATGGTTACAGGATGGCAATGGGGAAGCAGCTGATCTGTTTTTTTAGCAGCAAAAAATCCTGCTGCTTTTGCAAATTCTATGATGTCTCCTTTGGGAATCTGTTGAGCATGAATCAGGGCAATGGTTTCTTTGGAGCAATGAACATAGCCTTCAGCAAATGCTGTCCTTAATGTGATTTGTTTGGAAGTGATGTCATTCATTCAAAATCTTTTTCTAAAGGAAAACCTAGGTAAGCTTGAGTTCTATCGCTAGTCTAACCAGCTCCGCCGCATTTCTCACGTTCATTTTTTTCATCATGTTGGCGCGATGATTGTCGACCGTGCGTCCACTTAAATCCAGCTTTTCTGCAATTTCACGGCTGCTTAAACCTTCTACGATGAATCGCAAAATAGCTTTTTCCTGACGGGAAATTTTGGCCTTGTCTGATTTGTCGTCTGATTCCTTGGTATGGATCTTGTTAAGGTATCCGTTCACAATCGTATTAGATACCGTACCAGCAAAATATTTTTCACCAGCAGCTACTGCATGTAGTGCTTTCAGCATCTCTTCTTTACTTGTGTCTTTTAATAAATAACCATGTGCGCCACATTCTACTGATTTTAGGATGTAATCGTCGTTGTTATGCATGGAAAGAATGAGTGCTTTGGTGTGTTTGAATTCTTTATTGAGAATTTCCACGGTTTCTATTCCAGACATTTTAGGCATGGAAATGTCAACCATCAAGACATCTGGTGCCAATGCGCGTACTTTTTCTAATGCTTCCTCGCCATCGTTAGCTTCACCAATAATTTCAATGCCTTCTTCATTTTCCAATAACGACTTCACTCCGTTTCTGAA
>DATHPB010000393.1:0-2804 GCA_035484295.1 Cytophagaceae bacterium | reverse complement strand
GCGATCTGTGAACGTAAAGGCAGATCTAAATATGAAAGCTATGCCGGAAGGTTTGCAGCCAAAGAAGCTTTTCTGAAAGCGGCCGGTATCACCTGGATCGATGAATTTAATTTGAATGAAATAGAAGTGTTGAATGAAACCGCCGGTAAACCTTATCTCATATTGAGCGGTTCGGCAGCACAATGGGCAGAGTTGGCAGGTATTTCAAATATTTTTCTTTCCATTTCACATACTAACGAATATGCTACCGCAATGGTAGTTTTAGAACATGAGTAATCCAACCATAGACCAGGCTTCCTCTACAACATATGCTAAGCTGTATCAAGCCGTGGCTTACGCTGCACAGCATTCTACTTATTACAAAAATAAATGGGCATCTATTGGCTTCGACCTTTCTTCTTTTAAATCGGTGGAAGATTTGAAACAATTGCCTTTAACGTCTAAAGACGATTTGCAAAAAGAAAATGATGCGTTTTTAAGTATAGATCCTTCCTTGATCATTGATTACAGCAGTACTTCTGGAACTTTGGGCAAACCGGTATCATTTCCTTTGAGTCAAAAAGACCTTGATCGATTGGCTTTGAATGAATCCTTGTCTCTGAAAGCTACTGGAGTCGAAGAGGGAACAAAAATTTTATTGACAACGACCATGGATAAACAATTCATGGCTGGTCTGGCTTATTTTTTAGGTGCCCGGAAATTAGGTGCTTCTGTGATCCGCTCTGGTCCTGGTTTACCGGCTATGAAATGGGATACCATACAAAACCTGAAACCTGATTACCTGATTGCAGTTCCCTCTTTTGTCCTTAAGATGATTGATTATGCCAAAGAACAAGGCATCGATTACAAGTCTTCCTCCATCAAAAAAATTCTATGCATAGGTGAACCCATCCGGAATCCTGATTTTACCAACAATGTGTTGGGGCAACGTATCCTGGAGCAATGGAATGTCAAATTGTATTCTACCTATGCTTCTACCGAAAAAGGAACAGCGTTTACGGAATGTGAAGAAGGTAAAGGAGGGCATGTATTGGAGGATCTCATTTACGTCGAACTCTTGGACGATCAGGGAAATGAGGTACCGATGGGCATGGAAGGAGAGGTTGTTATTACGACATTTGGTGTACAGGCTATGCCATTGGTCCGTTATAAAACGGGAGACATCGCTATTTTACACCATGAACCTTGCGCATGCGGAAATAAAACACCGCGTTTGGGGCCGATTTTGGGCAGAAAACAACAAATGATTAAATTTAAAGGCACAACAATTTTTCCACAAGCGGTTTTTGAAGTACTCAATAAACTCGATTTTATCGTTGATTATTACTTAAAAGTGAGTACAGATGAAATGATGCTGGATACGCTGACTGTTTTTGTATGTACTAAAAAAGACAAAGAAGTTGCTAAAAAACAGCTAGTTGAGCTCTTTAAAGCCTCGTTAAGAGTAACTCCTGACATTGTTTTTCAAACGATGGAGGAATTGAGTAAAGTAAAGTACAAGTCCGAAAATAGAAAGCCTGTTCTGTTTTTAGATAACCGAACAAAATAGTAACTTTGGTGTCTTGTATTATTTAAAGGTGGTACACTATCCGACATCGTACTCCTTTTTATATAGACGATGAGGCATTTATGCCTTATCCATGTAAATTTTAAAGAGGTATAGTAAACGAATAAATCAAATTGATCACAGCAGAAGATAATAAGGTAACATTTGATCTGGAGGAATTTTCGTTTGAAAGTTTTGTAAAGGTATGGAAGGGTAAAAAGCCAATGGAATTATCTCCGGAGGTGGCTATACGGATCAACGAAAGTCATCAATACCTTTTAGCATTTGCACAAAATAAAGTCATCTATGGAATCAATACGGGCTTTGGCCCAATGGCTCCTTATGTGATTGAAGATTCTAAGATCAAAGAATTACAGTATAACCTGATCAGAAGCCATGCCGCCGGTACAGGTAAAATCATGGCACAGGAAGACGTACGAGCTTCTCTCATGGCGAGATTAAGTTCGCTGGCTCAAGGATATTCGGGTGTACATATTCAGGTAGTTGAAAACTTATTGTTTTTTATCAACAATGAAATATATCCGGTTATCCGTGAACACGGCGGTGTGGGAGCTAGTGGAGATTTGGTACAATTGGGTCAGATCGCATTGGCTTTGATTGGTGAAGGTAAAGTCACGTGGCAAGGTAAAACACTTCGTGCGTCGGAAGTGTATGCTCACTATCATGTAAAACCATTGGAAGTAAAATTGAGAGAAGGGATTGCTTTGATCAACGGTACTTCAACAATGACAGGTATCGGACTTTCTAATGTCTATAAATCTTATCGTTTGACAGAGTGGTCTATTTTGCTTTCGTCCATGATCAATGAATTGGCGAAGGCGTATACTGATTATTTCTCTGTGTCATTGAATAAGGTAAAGGCACACGAAGGACAACAAGAAGTGGCAGGCATCATTCGTGATTTGCAAAAGACATCTTTACGGATGCGTAATCGTGAGGATCATTTGTACAATAAAAGCGATTACAAAGCCGGTCTGATTGAAGACAAAGTGCAGGAATATTATTCTGTTCGCTGTATCCCTCAGATCCTGGGTCCTGTACTGGATACCATTCATCAGGCGAAAAAAATCCTGGTGCATGAATTCAATTCGGTCAATGACAATCCGGTGGTAGATCAAGAAGGCGGCAGTGTATTTCATGGAGGAAATTTTCATGGAGACTACGTGTCTTTTGAAATGGATAAATTGAAAATCGCCATTACCAAAATGACAATGTTGGCAGAACGTCAGTTGGCTTT
>DATHPB010000392.1:0-2674 GCA_035484295.1 Cytophagaceae bacterium | reverse complement strand
ACTCCGTAATGGTATTGAATGCCGTTAAAAATCCTTCTACTACCGTATGTAGATTTATCTTATTTCTAATGATAGAAAGAGAATACTCACCATACTGCTTTACTAAATCAGGATGAGAAAGCAGCTCGTCTAACTTTTTATATAAATCTTCGGCATTACCTCTTTTAAAATAGCGTCCATTCTTTCCTTCAATCACCAGGTCTCTCTCTGTTCCATCGGCAATGGAACATACAATGGGTTTACCAAAACACATGGCCTCATTAATGGATAAACCTCCCATTCCCGCTAGTACATAGATACTTGAGCATTGCAAATATCTTCCTAACAACATCGAATCGTAAATGGCACCTATGAACAATACGTCTTGCTCCACGTTTAAATCCTTAGCCAATTTCTTTAGATATACTAACTCCGGACCATCGCCCACTATTACCAATTCAGCATCTGAAAACTTTACTTTCAATTTTGCAAATGCCTCGATCAACATGTCTACTTTTTTCCATTTTACCAGTCGTCCCACATGTATCAAACGATGCGCATTGGGGGCCAAGATAGAAGGTTCCAGCGTAATCTGTTCGTTTATTTTTAATAAGGTATCAGTGTCTAAAGAGTTATAAGTAACAAACATGTCCTTTCTCTTAACTCCATAACTTTCATATGTTTCAATGCCAATCGGACTATAAAACACATGCGCATCGACCATGTTGAAATAACATTTTCGAGATAAGGTTACAAAAGCATATTTCAATGACGTAAAGAAACCATTCTCTTTCTTCTGTTCATCGTCATGCTCCAACTCCATGCTGTTGCTTTTATAATATTGCCAAGCCTCGCTGTACTTCGGTACATTAAAAGGAATGTCGCGATTGATTAACTTTACTTTATTCTTTTTACAGGTAAAAAACAAAACGGGATAAAACAAAAGAGCCAGTACATAAGGCCAACCCAGTACCATGGCGTCAGGTCTCTCTGAACGAATTAAACGACTCAATCCTTTCAGGGCCGGTTTACCATAATACGATTTGAATTCTTTTAATCGAACAACCTTAAATGAAATATCTTTCCCAGTCTCGTATACACCACTGCCCAACGTTTTACTTCTCTCCTCAGGAATAGCTACAATTATTTCTAACCCTACAACATTGTTGAGCTTATTTAAAAGCGGAATCAAATAATGAGGCAATCCTCCAAAGACAAACAAAACCTTCATATAGGCAATAAGAATATTACGCGAGTGAAATTAGTAAAAACAAGCGAAATTTCTTGTTAAAAAGACAAAAGGCCGGGTACAATGTACCTGGCCTTTCGTATTGTTTATAAGGATTGTTATTATATTATCTCAAGAACAATAATTCTCTGTATTTCGGCAACGGCCAATCTTCATCTCCGACAATCAATTCCAGTTTATCAACTGCATAACGGATTGTTTCAAAGTAAGGCTTCACTTTATCGCAATAAGCTTTAGAACCCTTAGAAGCTTCAGTGATTTTGTTTGCCTGCTTACGAGCTTCAGTCATGTCTTCCACACCTTTCTGAATAGTGCTGATGTGCTTGGACATTTCTTTGATCAATTCGATGACCGATTTACCTTCAGCTTCCAAACCAATTTCTTTCAAACCTCTTACGTTTGCGATCAATTTGTTTTGGTATTCGATAGCGGTAGGAATGATATGGTTTGTAGCCAAATCACCGATTACACGACCTTCGATCTGAATTTTCTTGATATAATTCTCATTCATGATCTCATAACGAGCGTGCAATTCTTTCTTGCTATAGATTTCGTATTTCTCGAACAATTTTTCAGCAGTTGGAGTTACCCAGAAATCAAGTGCGTGAGCCGTGGTATTGACGTTAGACAAACCTCTTTTTGCAGCTTCTTCTTTCCATTCATCAGAGTATCCGTTTCCTTCGAAACGAATTTTCTTACTAGCGATTACATAGTCACGCAGTACGTTAATGATCGCTACTTCTTTCTTCTCCCCTTTGTCGATTTGCTTATCCACTTCAGTTTTGAACTTCACCAATGTATCAGCTACAATCGTATTCAATACAGTCAATGGCAATGCGCTGTTTGCAGAGCTACCTACTGCACGGAATTCAAACTTGTTACCCGTGAAGGCGAAAGGAGATGTTCTGTTACGGTCTGTAGTATCCAAGATGATTTCAGGAATTTTATTGATTCCCAATTTCATATATACATTGTCTCCTTTTTCGATTTTAACGTTTCCGTTTTTCTCCAATTCATTCAATACTTCTGTCAATTCAGAACCAATGAATACAGACATGATAGCAGGAGGAGCTTCGTTAGCACCCAGACGGTGATCATTACTTGCAGAAGCGATAGAAGCTCTCAACAAGTCAGCATAGTCATGAACCGCTTTGATAACGTTCACAAAGAACGTCAAGAACAATAAGTTTTCTTTTGGCTTGCTTGTAGGTTGCAATAAGTTTTTACCGGTGTTAGTACCTAAGGCCCAGTTGTTATGCTTACCGCTACCGTTGATGCCAGCAAATGGTTTTTCGTGGAAGATAACACGCAGGTGATGTCTTTCTGCTACTTTACGCATCAAGTCCATCAACAACAAGTTGTGATCTACAGCCAGGTTACACTCTTCAAATGTAGGAGCAACTTCAAATTGGCTTGGAGCAACCTCATTGTGACGGGTTCTTACCG
>DATHPB010000391.1:0-3547 GCA_035484295.1 Cytophagaceae bacterium | reverse complement strand
ACAAAGACAAGATTCCAGCTCTCTCGTTTCCAATCGTAGCGAAAGAAGGGCAAAGAAGAAGGAATGCAGGCCGCACAAATATGTCTTAAGGTGGAAGAGATCCCAAAGGACTTATTGCCGGCGAGGTAAAGCGCCGGTACTGTTAATCCAATGAGTGGTCCTGCTATATACCAGGGCCATGGGGCATAGATCCATTCCATAAGTTAGACTGAATAAGTAGACTATAAAGCTAACAAGAATTGCGAAGAGTTAGTTTAATGAAAATGGGAGCGTAGAACGATTTGCCGGATTTTCTTTTTTCATACCATGACTTTATACGGCATCATGTAGGGTGATAAGATTGATATATAGCCAGAAGAAAGTGCTTAAAAAAGCGAGTGAAAGAGGACATACTTCTCGTAAAACAAAAAAGCCTCAAGATTACTCTTAAGGCTTTTTGCGGAATGGACGGGACTCGAACCCGCGACCTCCTGCGTGACAGGCAGGCATTCTAACCAGCTGAACTACCACTCCGTTTACCATTTCTTTCGATTGGGTATGCAAAAGTAAGGGGATTATTTTTAGGATGCAAATACATAAACCTATTTTAATTGAGATTTATACACTTTTTCTATTAGTCGTTAATAATTACTACCTTTGTTCCCTCTTAACATCCGAAAGTAAACTATGTATTTGGACTTCGAAAAACCAATTCAAGACTTGGAAGGCAAGCTTGCCGAAATGAAACAAATCGCTGACGACTCAGATGTAGATGTGAGTCAGGAAGTGAAATCCTTAGAAGAGAAAATCAAAACACTTAAGAAAGATATTTACTCCAATCTCACTCGTTGGCAAAAAGTACAGTTGTCAAGACATCCTGATCGTCCTTATACGTTGGATTACATTGAAAACATTTGCGATCAGTTCATCGAATTGCATGGAGACAGAGTAGTGAAGGATGATAAAGCCATTGTAGGCGGATTTGCTGAGATCGATGGACAATCGTTTATGGTGATCGGTCATCAAAAAGGAAAAAACACCAAGATGCGTCAGATCCGTAATTTTGGTATGGCTAATCCAGATGGTTACCGCAAGGCTTTGCGTTTGATGCGTGTGGCAGAGAAGTTCAATAAGCCTATCATAACATTGATCGATACCCCCGGTGCTTACTGCGGTCTGGAAGCAGAAGAAAGAGGACAGGGGGAAGCCATTGCCCGTAACATCAAAGAAATGTTCATGCTGAAAGTACCTGTTATTTGCATCATCATCGGTGAAGGTGCTTCCGGAGGTGCTTTGGGTATTGCGATTGGCGATAAAGTATTGATGCTGGAAAACACCTGGTATTCTGTGATTTCTCCCGAGTCTTGTTCTTCTATTTTATGGAGAACCTGGGAATACAAAGAAAAAGCGGCGGAAGCTTTGAAGCTTACCGCAGAAGATATGTTGAAGTTTAAGCTCATTGACGGTATTGTAAAAGAACCGTTAGGGGGGGCGCATGCCGACAGAGAAGCGATGTACAAGAAGCTGAAGAAAGTGATTTTGGATACGACAGCTGCTTTGCAGAAAATAGATCCGGAGCAACGTATCATGGAACGCATCGATAAGTTTTCTGCGATGGGTGTAGTAGTAGAACCTGCAGCTGAAGTCAGTGAATGATTTGCCACCCGATAGATACAGGGTATTTTAAATTAGACGGGGGAGCCATGTTTGGTGTGGTTCCCCAGTCTATTTGGAAAAAATCAAATCCTCTTGATGAAAACAACCTTTGCCAATGGGCCATGCGTTGCTTGTTGGTAGAAGAAGGAAACAAGCTGATCCTCATTGACACTGGCATTGGCAATAAACAAGATGCTGCATTTTTTAAATTTTATTGCCTGCACGGTGACGCTACGTTGATAGATTCTATTCGTAAAGCAGGTTTTCATGAAAGCGAAATCACAGATGTTATCCTTACTCACTTGCACCTCGACCATGTGGGTGGTGCGGTGAGCCGTGATGGTGAGCTTTTTACTCCGACCTTTGCCAACGCCACATACTGGGTACATCAGGGGCAATGGGACTGGGCTACTATTCATCCTAACCCCAGAGAGAAGGCTAGTTTTCTCAAAGAAAATATTCAACCACTCTTACTCTCGGGACAATTGCATTTTATAAAAGGAGAAGAAAGTCCTTTTTCTTTTATAAAGTTTTTCGTTGCCGATGGTCACACGGAAAAACAATTGGTGCCTTTGATTAACAATAGCGGACAAACACTGGCTTATGCTGCCGATCTTATACCTTCTGTTACCCATCTTCCCTTGCCCTACGTAGCTTCTTACGATGTAAGACCTTTAATTGCGATGACAGAAAAAGAACGCTTCCTGCAACAAGCATTGGAAAATAAATGGACTCTATTTTTTGAACACGATCCGGTCAACGAATGCTGTACATTAGCCATGACGGAGAAGGGGATTCGAGCAGATTATAAAGGGAAGCTCTTTTTGTAATTCTTATTCAAAAATTAAGAAGAACCAATCCTCGCTTTTAATGTGTTATTACCTAAATTTAAAACAATTCATCATACTTGATTTTTGTCATGTGGAAGAATAAGTTATCGGCACTCATTAGTTTATCTGTGTTTTCGACAGGCTTGATCATCGCTGTTTCTTCCTGTTTAAGAATGAGAAGCAGCGATAAGAAGTTGATCAAAGAGTTTAAGAGCTATGTCTTAAAACCTCACCAACATCAGTACAAAGCTTGCGATCGGATAATGAACTATGCAGAAATAGGAGACGATTCATTACCAGTGGTTATATTTGTTCACGGTTCTCCCGGATCATGGACTGCATTTAAAGATTTTTTTAAAGATACCTTGTTGCTTTCCAAAGCCAAGCTGGTTTCTGTAGACCGACCAGGTTTTGGATATTCCGATTATGGTCATGCTGAACCTTCTTTAGCCAACCAAGCCGCTTGCATCCTTCCTTTGTTAAAACAGTATGGAAACCATAAACCCGTTGTTTTGGTTGGTCATTCCTTGGGTGGACCGCTCATTGCGCGTCTGGCGATGGATTATCCTGATTGGGTCAAAGCATTGATTTTTGTTGCCCCTTCTGTAGATCCTGATTTGGAGCCTTACAGCTGGTATAGAAAACCAATGAATAGATTGCGATGGTTATTGCCTGGTTCTATCCGGGCGTCGAATCAGGAAATCATTCCTTTGAAATCAGAATTGATTCAGATGTTACCTCTTTGGAAAACGATTCATCAACCTTGCACGGTAATTCAGGGAGATGCAGATGATCTCGTTCCTCCGGCCAATGCTTTTTTTCTGCAAAAAATGTTAGTGAATAGTAAAGTAGAAGTGATTCTATTAAAGGGCATGAATCATTTTATTCCTTGGAAGAAACCTGAGGTGATTCAGCAGGCCATTTTTCAAAACATAAAATAAAGTGTAAGTATATAAAATAGGTGGTGCAACTTTAGAAGCTTAGTCTTGCTTCTTTTCTTATGCATGCATATATTAGTAGTTCTAGAACTCTTTTTTTCATTAACCCAACTTCTACATTCATGAAAAAAGCATTACTCAGTT
>DATHPB010000390.1:0-4415 GCA_035484295.1 Cytophagaceae bacterium | reverse complement strand
AGGGTCAAGTCTTTATTTAAGCTCAACACCACATCGTTCACTTTTTCACGTTCACTGAATGCAATGAGTTCCAGTTCCTCCGGAATGACAGAAGGCATATCCTTCGCGCTGTGTACAGCAAGGTCAATCAAGCCTTGTTTCAATTCCGTTTCTAGTTCCTCGGTAAACAATCCTTTCGAGCCGATCTCTGACAACGGTTGATTTAAAATCTTGTCGCCTTTCGTATCGATGATTTTTATTTCAGTCTTCGCACCTTTCGCTTGTAGTAGAGCAGCCACATGTTCCGCCTGCCATAATGCCAACTTGCTTCCTCTCGTTCCGATGATGAATTTCATAATTTATTGAAATTGTTTTTTGACTGTCCTAGTCATTACTTATTAAACAAAGTATGCACTTTGAAATACAAATCCGTCATCATGATCCTCACATTTGCATTGCGATCGATTTGAATAATGGCATCACTAAACAAACGTAAAGCCTGTTCGATATTTTCGTTGGTTAAAAATTTACCCAGTCTTTGAATAAACTCCTTTTCTTCCTGTTCCAAACGCAAAATTTCTTCTGACCCGTTGATGACGAGCAGTCCTTCACGCATGTAATTATTCCCCATCTGAAAAAATCCTTTTTGATCGTCTTTCGACAACGAAGAAAAAGTATCGGCCCAGTCGAGTCCCTCGTTCAATTTTGAAGCCATGAAACAAATGCGCAGCCAGTCGCGAAACATAGTCCCTACGTCAGATGATACGCCCTCCGCCAGCTGCATCGCACGACGTATGCTTCCATCAGCCAAAAAAGATTTGGCAGAAGCTTCCTTCTCTGAAACCTCCTGATACTGCACCAGGTAATTTTCTATTTCTTCATCGGTAAACGGTCGGACCCTCACCTTTTGTGTGCGAGAAAGTATAGTTGTGATAATGGAATCCGGTTGTTGAGCCACCAATAAGAACAATGTTTTGTAAGGAGGTTCTTCCAATACTTTCAATATCGCATTCGCCGCTTCCTGACGCATCACTTCAGGCAACCAGATCACCATGATCTTGTAATCGGCTTCGTACGCTTTCAGCGAGAGTTTGCGGATGATTTGACGACTTTCCTCCACAGGAATCAACATAGCCTTGTTGTCTGCTTCAATTTGTTTGGCCCAATCGGAAAGATTTCCATATACATTGTGTTCGATGAATTTTCTCCACTCCGGTAAAAAAACATCGCTGCTCAATTCCACTTTACCTTCGCCCTTTGTTTTCAAAGCATCCTTTACATTGGCATAGGGAAAAACAAAATTCAAATCGGGATGAATCATTTTATTCATCTTTACACAAGAAGGACAAGCACCGCATGCGTCGTGCTTTACCATATTTTTGTTTTCACAATTGACATACGTTGCCAAGGCCAAGGCCAGTGCCAGTGCACCTGAACCTTCCGGACCGTAAAACAATAAAGCATGTGCCAGGTGATTGTTATCCACTGCCTGCAACAATTGTTGCTTGACATCTTCTAAACCTGGTATCTGAATAAACTGCACTTCTTGTTATTTAATTAGCGTGATACAAATTGTAGTAATCCCATACCGTTTCCAGTAAACTTCTCTCTTCACTGCTCAACGGTTGGTGTTTTAATTTTCTAGTTTGCAAGACCATTTCAAACCACTCTGCTTTTCGAAATGGTTGCAAGGTTTGTGGTGAACCCCAGGAATAGGAGGGGATATACTTTGGAGGAAAACCGGTATCAAATACATTCACACCAATACCTAATACGGTACCTGTATTGAATGTTGTACCGATGCCGCACCTGCTGTAGTCACCAATAAACACACCACAAAATCTCTTCCCCGTTTTCTCATACGTTTGAGTAGACAGGTTGTATACATTGACTTCCGAATGATTATTCTTCATGTTTGATACGTTGGTGGCAGCCGCCAGATTGCACCATTCGCCGACTACAGAGTTACCAATGTAACCGTCATGTCCCTTATTCGAGTAACCAAAGAATACCGTATTATTAACTTCTCCTCCTACTTTAGAATAAGGTCCCACGGTACAATCACCTCTGAATTTGCTGCCCATAGATGTTATTGCACCCTCACACAAAGCAAAGCCTCCGCGAATCAAGGTGCCTTCTTGTACTTCCGCGCCTTTGGCAATAAATACGGGTCCGTTCTCTGCATTGATGACAGCCGCTTTGACGACAGCTCCTTCTTCGATGAATATATTTTCTTTGCCATACAATACGGTTGCTGCATCTGTTTGCAAGGCGCGTTTGCGTGTTTTACACACCCACTCAAAATCATACTTAATCTCTTCTCCGTTAAACGAAAAAATGTCCCATAAGCGATTGATTTTTCTTATACGTCCTGTTGCCAATTTTTCTTCTCCTATCGGAGTATCACGATAAGCCAGCAAAGTACCGTCTTCCGCCATTAATTTTTCATGAACGGCCAAAGACAAAATTTGCTCTACAAGTGCTGTGTCAGGAAGCAACGAAGCATTGATGCACCATTCATTTTCCTGCGTAGAAATATACGATTGCAAATAAGTGGCGGATTGAAAAGAGGCTTTCCCTTTTAAATGCATCTCCCACTTTTCATAGATGCAAAAAATACCGACCCTAAAATGACCAATGGGTCTCAAGGCAGTAAATGGCATCAGATGATCACGCAGGCCGGATTCATCAAAGAGTGTGAAGTTCATATACAAAAATAAAAAAGTCTTCCGATAAACACCGGAAGACTCCTAAAACTATATAACTAAAAGTATAGACTACTTTTTGTAACGCTTGTTGAATTTTTCTACGCGACCTGCTGTATCCAGGAATACATTTTTACCTGTGTAGAACGGATGAGAAGCAGAACTAACCTCTATTTTAATCAATGGATATGTTTTGCCATCTTCCATAGTGATGGTATCGTTCGTTTTCATCGTAGAACGGCTGATGAATTTTACTTCACTAGTAGTGTCTAGGAAAACTACTTCTTTATATTCTGGGTGAATTCCTTCTTTCATAACAATGCTTTTTTCTATTAAGGGCTTCAAAATTATGAAATCCTTCCCTTTTAAACAAAGTTAGATTACCTTTTTTTTAGGTTTTTGGCACAAACTGTTAAATTGCTGAAAAAATAGCCTAATTTCCCTCATGAGCACGGCAAATTTAATCCTCGACAAGAAGCAAACGCTACAGAAAATCAGAAGGATAGCCTTTGAAATCTACGAACATAATTTTAAAGAGAAGGACATTGTGCTGGCAGGACTGGATGGAATGGGTTATAATTTTGTCCAGTTGCTTCAAAAAGAGCTGGAGGACATCTCTCCTATTAAAGTGATTTTAGTAAAAGTGTCTTTGGATAAAGGTGCCCCAAGTCAAAGTGAAGTCACCTTAGACACCCCCATTGATCAATTGAAAAATAAAACCATCGTCGTTGTTGATGATGTCTTGAATACAGGAAAAACCCTGGCTTATAGCTTAAAGCCTTTTTTAAACATCAAAGTCAAAAAACTCCAGACCGCGGTCCTTGTCAACCGCGGCCACCATTCTTTTCCTATCATTGCCGATTACGTCGGACTTTCATTAGCGACTTCTTTAAAAGAACACATTGAAGTTGTATTGAAAGGCAAGGAAGCAGGAGTTTACTTATCATAGGTCTGATGTCTTTTCACTATAAAACGAGATGAATTCCTCCGAATTTATTATAGCCACAGGTATTAATCTCTTCCTGTATGTTTTGTTTCTTGGCATTGCGCTATGGTTCAAGTTTTTTCCTCCCAAAGGAATTAGCTTATGGTATGGTTACAGAACTCCACGATCGATGAAAAATGAAGCGAACTGGAACTACGCCAACAACTTTTCTACCAGCCTGTTGTTATGGGTACCGCATCTTTTTTTATTGTGCCTGATTCCACTGTATCTTTTCGGAAGATCGCTCCCATTCATGTTCTTTAGTCCAATTTCAACCGCCATCAGTGTATTCCTATTTATAGCGGTCATTCCTATTACAGAGTACAAGTTAAAGCAATTTGAAAAATCAAACGCTGAATAATCTATTGTTATTTTTTGAATCGAAACAGCACGCCTCCATTGTTCAACATTCGTTTGTACAAACGACTCGATAACCAAACAGTTGCCATACTGAATAAAGCAAGTAAAACCAAGCTCGCAATTAAGTCGCCGAATGCCACACCCAATCCGGCTCTCAACGTCAATACCACAGGAGCCGTAAACGGAATCACCGACGACCATTGCGCCAATGTACCGTAAGGATCGGCAATAACCGCACTAGACGTGAGGAAAGAAAAAATAAGCGGAGAGGTAACTGGCAGTACATACGGTTGTGCATCCGACTCTCTTCCCGACAGCATACCGATCATGGCAAATATCGCCGCATATAGAATAAAACCAAAGACCATCGCAATAACCATCACAAC
>DATHPB010000389.1:0-3061 GCA_035484295.1 Cytophagaceae bacterium | reverse complement strand
TTTAAATGATAGTTTAATTTGCTCAATAAGAAATTGGGTGAAGCAGTATATAAACTATAATTAGTTAGTAGAGAACTCAGTGATTCGTTGATGTCTTCGTAATACTTTTCTGCTTTTTTGTTTTCTCCGATCGAAATATAGTATTCAAAGCGCAGGTATTCTAATACCAAGATCAAATGGTAGTAGGAAGAATCAAGGTAATACAAGTCGAAGGTCGACTGTATTTTATCAAACAACTCTTCAAAGTCAGTGACCAGTTTTTTCTCCGGTTCGATGAACAATTGATGGAAGACATTGATAAAAGAAGAATAAACATAAAGACGATGCGACTGGTAAAGGTTAGAAACATTGATGAGTTCTTCCCTCATCAGGTTGAGTCCCATTTTATCGGTCTCGTCGAAACTCAGCATGTACTCGCCGTATTTCTTGAAATAATTGGCCAGTAAATCTTCCGACTTGTCCAACGCCAGCATGTATGCGACATGGCGGTTGTAAAGTTGGGAGTAATGGAAGTGGTCTTCCGGATTGTGTAGGAGTAATTTTTTTAATGATTTATAAACAATGGTTAACTCATTCGCCAAATCGTAATCCAACAGTTCCTTTTCCAGTTTTTTGAGTGTTGCGACAGCGATAGTTTTCTTTTTTGTAAAAATGATTTCGTTGATGGTCGCTACCTTTTTTATCAAAGAGGTTCTTGGACTTTCCATTTGCTCCAATAGGTACTCTTCAATTTTTTGATTCAGTCGGGAGCGAAGGGTATAGTAAGCATTGTTGTTGACTTCCAGCTCTTCCATGATTTTCGCATCAGAAAGCTGTTTTTCGCGCATAAACTTTAACAAGTAGGCCGATTTCTCCGCATTACTGTTAAGCAGTGATTCGTATATAGCAGTATAATCTTTGGTAGAAAGCTGCTTAATGATATTTTTTAACTTCGACATTTAATCTCGTAAAAAGCAAAGCGCTTAATTATAATCTAAGTTATAAAGATATAAAAAAAACAGAAAAAGAGAACAGGTTGTGAAAATCTCTGAGTATTAACTTCTAAGAAAACAATAGTTCCGTTCGCTAGGAGAGATTATAAAAAAAGAGGTCATTCTATGAATGACCTCCCAATGGTGGAGAATATCGGATTCGAACCGATGACCCCTTGACTGCCAGCCAAGTGCTCTAGCCAGCTGAGCTAATCCCCCATGATATAAAGTTGTTGTTTTCTCACTAAGGAATGACAAAGATAAAGGCATTTTCATCAAATCCCAATTTTATAACACACGACATACTTTTACAATCAACGGATAATAGTAGCCAGATAATAATTCATTTTCTACTACACCAAGTTTTGTAGAGGCATGAATGAACTTGACGTCATCACCATTCACTTCTGTAACGATACCCACATGTGTGATTTTCTTGCTGTTCTTATTATCGGCAAAAAATACCAAATCCCCAGGCTCGATGTCTTTGAGGTGAACTGTTTCACCAATGGTGCTTTGAGATTGAGATGTACGGGGAAGGGTTATGTCAATCGCTTGATAAGAAATAGACGTCAAACCCGAACAATCAAGACCGGCTCTGCTGGTACCTCCATATTTATAGGGTGTGCCGGTATATCCTCTCGCTGTTTTGATGAGTTTTTTTACTTTCTCGGAGGAAGAAAAGTTGTTCTGTTTTTCTTTACCTTTTTTTGAATTAGAAGAACTGTTGATGGAAGAGTTGCTTTTTTGTATGTGACGGTCGGCAGAATGACTGGTTCTGGAGCGTTTGCAGCTCATCATAATCAGAAGTGAAAAAGACAGAAGAACCGTAAGATAAGTACGCACTTGCAACTTTTTTTGGTAAATTCAGTATTCGTATAGCAAATATACGGTTAGTTTTTAATAAGGTAAAACGAATTTGACCCTCAAGTCCATATGTGCGGAATATCAGGAATTTTAGCGTTCAATCAGGTAGGCGCTTTTTACATGATCAACCTGGCTAAAAGTCTGGATTGTTTGGCACAGCGTGGTCCCGATGCAAGAGGTACATACATTGAAGACCTTTATGCGGTTGGTCATAGAAGATTGTCAATTATAGACACGGACTCACGAGCCAATCAACCCATGAAGGATGATACAGGACGTTATGTCATCTCTTTTAACGGAGAAATTTTTAATTATAAATCGATTCGCGAAGAGCTTGAAAAAGCTGGTATAACCTTCCATACCAATTCCGATACAGAAGTTTTACTCAAAAGTTATATCCTAAAAGGAACGAAAGCATTTGATGAACTGGTTGGTTTTTTTGCTTTTGCAATTTTCGATACAGCAGAGAAAGAATTGATAATATGCAGAGACCGTTATGGGATCAAACCTTTGGTCTATTATCAGGATGAAGACAAGTTTTTATTTGCTTCCGAGATGAAAAGTATTATGGCTTACAACATACCTAAAGTAATCGACAAGTCCAGTCTTCACCAGTATTTTCAATTTAATTATGTACCTCCTCAACATGCCATATTTGAGCAAGTCCATAAGTTAGCACCAGGTACTTATGTTCGCATCAAGAACAAAAAAATCTTTCATCACACCTATTATCAATTGCCGATATTCAGTGACAAATCAAGAGTGCCGGTCTATGAAGAAGCGGTACAAGAATTTAAAAGATTAATGGAGCAATCCGTTGTAGACCGATTGGTGTCAGATGTCCCACTGGGTGCTTTTCTAAGCGGAGGGCTTGATTCCTCTATCATTACAGGAATAGCCGCCAAGCATTATGACAATTTACATTCTTTTTCTGTGGGCTTTGAAGGCTTATCTGTATTTGATGAAAGCGACTATGCATTAATAGCTGCCAAACATTTCGGTACGCGACATCATGTGTTTCAGTTGACCGAACAAGATTTTTCAGATCATTTGTTCGAGGCATTGGATTACATTGATGAACCCTTTGCTGATTCAGCCATGTTGCCACTTTATATTTTAAGTCAAAAAGCTTCAGCACATCTTAAGGTAGCCTTGTCTGGTGACGGAGCCGACGAGTTACTGGGTGGTTACAATAAACACGATGCCGAATTAAAAATAAGAAC
>DATHPB010000388.1:0-8347 GCA_035484295.1 Cytophagaceae bacterium | reverse complement strand
TTTGAACATGGCAGGGGTGTTGGAGGTATCGGAGTTCAGTCGGCGGTAATCCTGATTCAGGATATTGATTTGTTCTGTCACGTATTGGTCAGGAATATTTGTGCCACCGATGGACCCATCTGGAATATTATGAATGATATGTACCACGACCGGTATCGTATAAAGCACGCCCGATGAGGAAGTGCGTTGCTGTGATTTCTGCAATGTTTGCAGTAAAATAGTTTGCTTTACTTTTTTTTCAAATTGTGCGCGTTGTATTTTTCGTTCCGGATATATGCTGTCGTAATAGGCTTGTATCTGCATAGTGGCACACTTGTCGGGAATGCGCTGTGCCATCAAGCCTTGCGTAAGGCAGATGCAAAAAAGAAATAAAAAATAACAGGCTCTATTTTTCATTGTTTTCCGTCGCTTTTTTTTCATAGGCACCGATAATTTTACCGACCAGTTTATGTCTCATAACGTCGGTTTTGTCCAATTCGATAAAACCTATTTCCTTTATTTTTTTTAACGTATCAAAAGCATCTATTAATCCCGAACGCTGGCTCTTGGGTAAATCGATTTGGGATCGGTCTCCGGTAACAATCATTTTACTGTTGGCTCCCATGCGGGTGAGAAACATCTTCATTTGCATAGGAGTCGTATTTTGCGCCTCATCCAGCAAAATAAAGGCATTATGTAATGTTCTACCTCTCATGTACGCAAGTGGAGCAATTTCGATGATCCTGTTTTCGTAATAATACTTTTGTTTTTCCGGAGGCAGCATATCGTCCAGGGCATCGTAGATAGGGCGCAGGTAAGGATCTATTTTCTCCTTTAGATCGCCTGGAAGAAACCCCAGGTTTTCTCCCGCCTCTACGGCTGGTCGGGTGATGATGATTTTCTTGACTTCCTTGTGTTTCAATGCCCTTACTGCAAGGGCTACAGAAATATATGTTTTTCCTGTGCCTGCCGGTCCAATCACAAATGCCAGGTCATGCTCCTGTATAGTCTGTACCAGTTTGGCCTGATTAGCCGACTTGGCCTTGATAACATTGCCACGGTGTCCGAATAAAACCACATCGGTACCGGTCGGATCTTCGGGATCTAGTTTTTGTTCTTTGGTGTAGTACTTGATATAGTCGCTGGTGAGTGTTCCATAGCGTGCATGGTGTTCCAGCAAGGTGTGGAACAAATCAGTAAAGCGTTCGATTTCAATCGAACTGGCAATGACTTTGACCTGGTTGCCTCTCGCTACAATTCTGGCATTGGGAAAAACTTCTGCAAGGACTTTGAGGTTGCTGTTTTCCGCACCCAAAAAATCAAGCGGGGAAATGCTATCCAGCGTAAATACTTTTTCGATCAAGTTTCCTAGATTTGATTGTTAGACTAATAAATTTCTTAATTTTACTTCAATATAACATATAAAACTTATTTTTTATGGGGCTCATCACCTTCATGTCGGATTTTGGTTTCAAAGACCCGTACGTGGCCGCTGTAAAAGCCCGCATCCTGTCCATTAACCATACTATTCCGGTGGTGGACATCAGCCATGAAATCGAGCATTTCAATATTCCTCATGCGGCCTATGTATTGAAAAGCGTGTTTCGTGAGTTTGCCCAGGGAACAGTGCATTTAGTGTGTGTCAACGTACCGGTTACAGGCGACGAGCGCCTGGTAGCGGTTAAACTGGAAGAGCATTTTTTTGTGGGTGTAGACAATGGTTTTTTCTCTTTGTTGAGTGACAAAAATCCTACGGCCATTGTAGAGATCATGAAGGATGCTAATTATTCAAAAGTATTTCCGGAGAAAGGGATCATGGCGAAAACAGCCGTAGCGCTGGCAAGCGGTACTCCCATCTACAATGTAGGAAAACAAGTCGCAGAGTTACATAAAATGTTGAATCGTCAGGTCCGCCTGGGTAAAGACCAGATTGCCGGTCATGTCATTCATGTTGACAATTACGGCAATTTGATTTCTAATATCAGGGAAGAGGATTTTACACGCTTGCGTGAAGGACGACAGTTTTTGATCCGCATTTCGCGTTATACTTCACCGTCTATTTTCGATTCATACAACCACATGGAAGACGGAGAGATCCTTCCGATATTCAACAGCAGTGGCTACCTGGAAATAGCCATTCGTCACGGCAATGCTTCACAGTTGCTAGGCATGGGCTATGACAGTCCGGTGTTTATAGATTTTATATAAGAGTACCATTTAAAGAGTAAGAATTTTTATAGGCTCTTGTTCTCTTTGTTTTATACTTTCTCAAATACCAATCTGTAGTGATCCATGATTTCTTTTTCAAAACACACTCTGTTGGGACTTACTCTGAAAATGGCTACCAGCTCGCGGAATTCTTTGTTGGTAAAGTATTTTGGAATCAGTGAAAGGTAAAGCAAGTATTTTTGAAGGTTAAATTTTCTGAATTTTTTTCTCCATTGACCGATGGTCTCTATGTAGTCTAACCGGCCACTGCTTTGAGAGATCAGTTTGAAAAGCGGTTCTGCATTTCTAATGACCATCTCCGGACCGTAAGGAAGCCATGAGCCAGGAAATTCTTTTACCATCAAGGCCAGTACATTCGGAGCAGAACCTTCTTTGGCAGTGATGTCGAACTCTTTTTCGTCCAGCATGTTTTTGCTGAATACCATTGTTTGCATGTAAAATCTTCCTCCTACAGGCAGGAGGTCGTATAATGTTTTGAAAAAATTGCGGTATACCTCTTCTTGTTTGCCCGCTTGATATTCCTCGAAAGAACAGAAGTGTTCCAGGCCTCCGATACATGTGATGGCATCAAAGGTCCCGAAGTCTTCCGGTTTTACATAGCGGCAATCTTTAACGATAACATTAAGCCCATTCTTTTGACAAGCCGTTGCTTGTCCTTCGGATAGTGTAAGTCCAATACTTTTTGCCCCTCTATCTGTGATGATATAGTTGGAGAATGGTCCCCAACCGCAAGCCATGTCCAGTACCTTGCTGTCTTTTTTTATGTTCAGGCTGTCTGCGATGAATTTGTGTTTAGCTTTTTGTGCTGCTTCCAGTGTCATGGAAAAATCACCGTCGTATTTGGCTCCGCTGTAATCTGCTTTTTCTCCGATGCTCAAACGGAAAATTTTGTCGATGGTGGTATAGGTGAAATCTAGGTCTTTTTTGCCTGCCATTGGTTTTACTTTTAGAGTTTAAAAATTATTGAAGCGTAACGCGTTCTGATCGAAAAGAAAACCAGCATGTGTTGGAGATCAATATAGGCAAAGGATATGAGCTTGCCAAAAATGAGTGATGTAGAAGCGATGAAAACAGGATTCTTATTTTTTCAACTCAGCAGCTTTTTGTAAATCTTTGGTTGCTTGTTTGTTGTTCCCTAACTTCTGGTTTGCCAATGCTCGGAGATGATACGATTCTGCATCGTCAGGATTTAAGGTGATGGCGGTGTCAAAATCCGACAGTGCGCCTTCGTAGTTTTCCTGTTGCATTTTGATCTGACCTCTTTGCTTATACGCAGCGGTGCATCTGTGATCGAAAGCTATGGCAATATCAATGTCAATCATCGCGCCATTGGTGTCGTTCAGCAATAACTTTATGATGCTTCGTTGAGTATGGGCTTTGACGTTTCCGTTATCTGCTTCGATGATTAATGTGTAATCGGCAATAGCTCCCTGGTAATCTTTCAATTCCATCTGAGCATCCGCTCGCGCTAAATAGAGAGGTGTTTTTTCTTCTGTCCAACGGATGCACACGTTATAATCGGCGATGGCTTCTTTGTATTGTTTGAGCTTGCAATAGACATTTGCTCTTCCAAAGTACGCTTCTACAAAATAATCATTGAGATTAATGGCTTTGGTATAATCTGCTATAGCTTCTGCATACAAAGACAGTCGCGCTTTGGAATAAGCTCTGTTGGTGTATGCACGATAGTCCTTGGGACTCAGCTGAAGTGCTTTGGTCAAATCAGCGATGGCGCCACGGTGATCGTTGAGCTGTTGTTTGTAATAAGAACGCTCGATATAAGGATAGATTGCGTTGGAATCTGTCTTGATGAGATCGCTCTGGTCTTTGATTTTATTTCTGTAGGTATAATATAAAGACGTATCCGCTGGCTGTACTTGTGCACGAACAAGCAGTACGGTACAGAACAGGTGAAGGGTGAAAAAACTTTTCTTAAAGCATGCAATGTTCATTTTTGTTTTAATGAGGCAAAGGTACAAACCCTGTTTCTCCTTTGATTTTTGGAAATTCTTGCGCCAGCCATTTTTGTTTGGCTGCTTCTAAGAGTTCTTTGTCGGTTGCTACGAAATTCCAATAGATAAAACGTTCCTCCGGAAAAGCCTCACCGCCGAAAACATAGACAGTACTGTTGGCTTCTAAGATGAATTCACACAACTTGCTGTCTTTGGCAACAAGTATTCGCTTGGGTTCATAACGAATACCTTCGCTCTCTATGTTGCCTTCTAAAATGTACAAACCGGTTTCTCCAAACAAAGCATCTCCGATGACGATGTGTTGACGAGTCGTGCATTTTATTTCCAACAAGAACAACGGACTGTATACCGGCACAGGCGACGTATAACCAAAGGCGGAACCGGCTATGAGTTTATACGACGCCCCTTCATTTTCCCAGGAGGGAATATCGTATTCTTCTGCATGAAAAAAGGTGGGAGACATTTGTTCGAGCGCCTTAGGAAGCGCTACCCATATTTGCAAGCCATGCAAATGCTTGTCGGTATGGCGTAAATATTCGGGAGTGCGCTCGGAATGCACGATGCCGCTTCCTGCCGTCATCCAGTTAACTTGTCCCGGTTTGATTTCTACTTCAGAACCCAAGGTATCTCTGTGCATGATGCTGCCTTCAAACAAGTAGGTCAAAGTCGATAGACCAATGTGTGGATGCGGACCGATGTCGATGTTCTCATGATCGTTCAACGCTGCTGGTCCCATATGATCGATGAAGATGAATGGACCGACCATGCGTTTGTTGCGAAAAGGAAGTAGTCTGCCCACCAGAAAATTTCCAATGTCTGCCGGACGTTCTTCGATGATGAGGTTGATGTTGGACATGAGAGCTGATGGGGAAATGATTACACATCTTGTTCAAGGAACAAGATAGTGAAAATACCACAGCCATAAAATAAAAGCATGAAGCATGAGACTAAAAAACTGCTCATGCTTCATACTGTATGGTTTGTTCATTATTCTTTCTCCGATAATTTTGCCAAAGAGAAAGCACCGATGGCCATTACGATATCGCGTACTGCTACATCAACAAAAGACCAGCTGAAGATCAATGTCAAGGCGATGGTTACCAACCAGGCTGATACCACATAAGCACCGATGGCAGGGCGGTACAACACCAAAATACCGGCAATGATTTCAATGACACCCACAATCATCATGAAGACATGTGCATCAAACGGGAGCATGTGTACAATACCCGGTGCAAGGTAATGAGACCAGTTGGTCAGGATATTGGTAAATTTATCGAGACCGGCTACAATCGGTACTAAACCGTAAGTAAACTTTAATAAGGTAGAAACCAGTGTGATTTTTGAATTCATAATCGTAGTGTTTTAGTACGTATTGATTTATTTTCAGAGATTAGATGCATCCGAAAAAAAAAGGTTACAAAACGTGTACCCTTTTTTTGAAATGTACATCTAATGCCTAAAAGAGAGTATGAAAACGATCCGATTGCAAGACCATAAAGAACAACCGATGTCCGATAGTGAAGTCATCCGAAAGATATTGGGCGGTGAAAAAGAATTGTACGAATTGTTAATGCGTCGTAACAATCAAAAAGTATATCGAGCGGTGCGTTCTTATGTGAAGGATGAAGAGGAAATCCAGGACGTCATGCAGGAAACGTATTTAAAGGGCTACGAGAAATTGTATCAGTTCAAGCAAGATGCACAGTTTTCTACCTGGTTGATCCGCATCGCGATCAACGAGAGCTTATCGCTTATCCGTTCAAAAGGCAAGCAGGCTAAATTGTTTGATCCGTCAAACGCTTCTACTACTACCATGACATTAGAGATCCCAGATTCTGAACAATTAAATCCGGAGAAGAACATCATTCGGCAAGAGGCAAAACGTGTGCTGGAGAAAGCCATCGATGCGTTACAGGAAAAATATAGAGTGGTATATATATTAAAAGAGGTAGAAGATCTGAACATCGCAGAGATTGCAGCTTGTTTACAAGTAACGGAGAGTAATGTCAAAGTACGCTTGCATCGTGCACGCATCATGATCAAGGAAGGATTGTATGAACTGTCACAAAGCAAAGATGTGTTTGAATTCGGATTTAAAAAATGCGACAGGCTTGTTGATGCAGTGATGCAAGTGATCTTAGAAAAATAGCAGTGAAAAAATTATTTTGCTTTATTCCTCAGGTTTTCTGCTTGTGCCTTGTCCTTGTTTTCTTCTTCCGTGTTACCTAGCACATGGTTGACCTTTGCACGGTTGTCGTACATGTCAGCTTGTTTCGGATCCATTGCAATGGCCTTGTTGTAATCTGCCAGTGCACCTTTGTAATCCTGTAAATTGAATTTGACACTGCCTCTGTTGTGGTAAGCAGTAGCACTGGTTTTATCTAATACGATGGCCTGATCCAAATCGGAAAGCGCACTTTTATAATTTTCTAATACCAGTTTTATTTGCCCTCTCTTGCTGTAGGCCTGCGCATAATTAGGGTCCAGTGCAATGGCGGCATCCATGTCTTTCAATGCACCTTGTATATCATTGAGGTAGTACTTTGCCATTCCTCTGTTGTTATAGGCCTTGGCATTTTTGGCATTCAGGGAAATGACTTTGGTGTAATCGGCAATGGCTTCCTTGTATTGTTTCATCTCCGATTTGGTATAGGCTCGCAAAAGATAAAATTCAGATTTGGTTGAATCGAGTTTGATGCATTGATTAAAATCCTCTATCGCGTTTTTATATTGCTTCAGTTTATAGCGATCCGTGCCTCTGGCAAAAAAAGCTTCTTTGTATTCTTTATTAAATGTCACGGCCCTGGTATAGTCGGCTATCGCTGCCGAATAATCCAGCAGGTGATCATTGGCATTGCCTCGATTGGTCAAGGCGATATAGTCCAGAGGATTTAGTTCAATCACCTTGTTTAAATCTTGTATGGCACCTTGATAATCGTTGAGCTTTTGTTTGTAAAAAGAACGCTTGATATAACCGTCTGCATCCGTAGGGAATTTTTGAATGGTATGGTTCAGTTCTTCAATTTTGATTCTGTATTCTGCAAATCTGGAGGTGTCGGCAGGAACAGCCTGTGCCATAGCGGACACCAATAAAAGACTAAGTGAATAAGTCAGTAATAATTTTTTCATGTGTACAAAGCGTGCCTAAAGATAAACGAGAGTAAGAATGGAAATTATTTCCATTTGCGTATAAAGGCCTTGATTCCCTTTTTCAATCCTTTGTAATAATGGCCCTGATGGAATTCCGGTATGATGTACTGATCCAGCACTTCTTTACATACCTGATCTGTCAATATTTGTTCGGTGCCTACTCCGGTAGATACCCTGATCTCCATTGGGTTCCTGCAAATGACAATCATTAGTCCGTTGTTTTTTAATTTTTTCCCTACTCCCCAATGATTGCCGAGATCCAGTGCAAAATCTTTGATGTTGTTGTAAGGATAAATGGAATCCAAAGTAACTACCGCGATTTCATTTGTCGTCTTGTTTTCATAGCGGGTAATTAATTTGGTCAGTTTTTTTTCTTCATTGTTTGTAAGGAAATTGGAGAAGTCACTGACAAAGCCAAGGACAGGCGGTAAGGTATGACGATGAAGGAATTTGTGGTGTGTGGGAATAGAATCTGTCTGAGCATTGGCAACAGACACAAGGCAACTGTAGAAAAACAGGAAGACGATTAATTTTTTCATAAGGGTTGTTAGTGATTTTCTATTGACAGATGGGATGATGCTTTACTTTGAAATTAATGAATTGGTAATGAAACAAAATCCATCGGCATTTTTATGCAATTCCAATGCCAGCCAGTGATTGTTGAGGTTTATCTTTGAAGGGTACAACACGATACAAATGACGATTCTTTGGATCTACGAAGCAAGATAGGGAAAAGGATTTGTAAGAATACAGCCTTGCCGGGTAGTTTTGGGAATACTTATTTGCTTATTCAGAGAGACTTATAATTCAATTGAAAGATCAGATCGGCTTCATTTGCTTAATTCAAACTCATTCCTTAGATTTGCCCTCCCTTAATATGATGATAAGGAGGTATTCAAACGGAATGCCTGGATGGCGGAACTGGTAGACGCGCACGACTCAAAATCGTGTACCGAAAGGTGTGTCGGTTCGATTCCGACTCTAGGTACAAGAGAGTATGGAGTATGAGCACG
>DATHPB010000387.1:0-3007 GCA_035484295.1 Cytophagaceae bacterium | reverse complement strand
TATGCAAGAGTGATTAAAAATGAAAAGGGAGAAGTACTGGCTTGCGTAGAGGAAAAAAATGCAACGGCAGAACAATTGCTGATCGATGAGTTATTGTCTTCTCATTTCATCTTTAAGTCGAAGGATTTGTTTTTATACCTGGATAAAATCAAGCCTGACAAGGACAACCAGGAATTATACCTTACGGATATCATCGGCATATTTCTTAAGGAAAAAATGAAAGTGGAAACCTTATCTATCGCTAATTACCAGGAGCTAGTAGGTTTGAATACACCGGAAGACATTCAATGGGCAGAAGCGTTTGTTCATTCATAACTATAACAAGAACATGGAAACACTCGAGCAACAACTTGTACTCGCCAAAGAAAATTTCTACGCGCATTTTATGCAGACTCCACTGGCTGTCGCTTATGCACCAGGGCGAATCAACATCATCGGCGAGCATACCGATTACAACCAGGGCTTGTCTATGCCGGGAGCCATCAACCGATGGATCACTGTAGCAATAGCTCCAAGAACGGATAAGGAAATACATATCGTCAGCAAAGAGTTTGACGGAGAAATAAAGTTCAACTGGAGTGATACTTATCAGCCTAAGGTTTCATGGGAAGAATACGTTTACGGATGCTTGCTGTTGTTTCATAAGGTGGCTCCGTTTAATGAGGGCTTCAATGCCGTCATTTCCGGAAATGTTCCGATTGGTTCGGGTGTTTCTTCTTCTGCAGCACTGGAGGTGGCATTTATGAATGCACTGAATCATCTGGCGAAAAAACCATTGGATAAACTGACGTTGATTCGGTTGTGTCAACAAGTAGAGCATCAATACCTGAATGTAAAGAGCGGACTATTGGATCAATACGCTTCGCAGTTTTCCGTTTCCGGTCAGGTGATGGTGCTTGATTTTCTTACTATTTCTCATACTTACATCACTGCCGATACGAAGGGATATGTATGGGTATTGTGTGACAGTAAAGTACAGCGCACGCTGGCGGGTAGCAAATATTCAGAACGTGTGCAGGAAACGCAACAAGGATTGTTACACCTTCAACAGCTGTATCCTGAGATCAAAAATTTCAGGGATATAGAAGAAAAACATTTGACTGCGTTGGATGATTTTACTCAGAAAAAAAGAATACGTCATTACCTGAGTGAAAACAAAAGGGTGCAGGACGCTGTTAAAGCGTTAGCCGCAAAAAAAATAGACAAGTTTGGTACGTTGATCACTTCCTCGCATCTTTCTTTGAGAGACGATTACGAAGTAAGTTGTCCGGCGTTGGATTTTCTGGTCGAACAAGCCATCGCTACGAATGTATGTATTGGCAGTCGTATGATGGGTGGAGGTTTTGGAGGATGTACCATCAATCTGGTAAAAGAAGACGAAGTAGAATCATTTAGTAAAAAAGTAAAAGAAGCGTATTTCAAGAGGTTTCAAGTTGAAACGGAAATAAATGTTTACCAATCAGTAGATGGAGCGGGAGTTTTTTCCGTCATGAAAAATGGTCAGTATACGTCCTGAAGAATTTCAAGGAATAGAGAGACTAAAGCTGCTCAATGAAGAATCGGGAGAGTTTGTTTCCATTGTACCGGCTTATGGAGGCAATATCAATGAATTGGTATTGAGGAAGAACAGCCGGCTTCACTCGCTCATTGCTGGCGATCAATTGCTGGACACCTTATCCGGAACATCGTCTAATTTTTACAGAGGAGCTAAACTCAGTCCTTATCCCAATAGAGTGGAAGAAGGATCATACGTATTCAAAGGTCAGCGTTATCAATTACCCAAGAACGATACGATACATGCGTTGCACGGACTATTATGGAACATTCCTTTTTCTGTGAGAACGCAAGAGGCCAGCGAAGAGGCGATCACTCTCACATTGACACATGAGTACCGGAAAAACGATCCCGGTTTTCCTTTTCATTACGACATCAGGATTTCGTATACCCTGGACAAGCATCATTTTTCCTGTCGTACGACATTGATCAACACTTCTTCTCATGCTGTACCAATAGGTGATGGCTGGCATCCTTATTTTAAATTGGAGTCGGGAATAGACGAGCTAAAACTTCAGCTTCCTTCCAATCGACGGATGGAGATGAACGATTCCCTGATACCAACCGGCAGCTATCTTTACGATGCAACGTTTGAATTACCAGTCTTGATCGGTGATAAAATGCTCGATCATTGTTTTGAGCTGGATCATGGCGTCCAAATGGCAGAGACGAAATTGATCAACGAAAAAGAAAATTTGGTTTTGGTACTTTGGCAACGGGTAGGAGAGAACGGTTACCGGTTTATTCAGGTATACACACCGCCCGACAGGCAATCCGTCGCGATAGAACCTATGTCCTGTGCACCGAATGCGTTCAACAATGAAAAAGGACTGTTGGTATTGGAACCGCAGGAATCAGTAACTTTTGAGTTTGGGATAAAGTTGGAATGAAAGCTATCCGGAAGCGGTCTCTTAATTTTATTTTTCAAGTGCCGAGTTGTTTCTTTTTTCCAACCAGGAGTTAAATACCGTATGGCATATGGCGACAATAATAGCCCCCTTGAACATGCCTGTAACTCCCCATGCGGCAAGACCTCCGATGACCCCGATGAATAAGACAAGGAAAGGGATTTTACCACTCTTGGCAATGAGTATAGGACGAGAGATGTTTTCAATGACAAGAATGAAGATTCCAAACACCCCTAAGAAAATCCCCATTCCTGTATTCCCTTCTGCAAATTGCCAGATGGTAAGGGGTATCCATACAGGCAATGGACCTACTTGTATCACGACTAAAAAGAAAATCAAGGCAGAGAGACCCAATGAAAAAGGGATGTCTGCAATGATCAAACCAATCCATGCGATGGCGGCAGTCAAAAACGCTGTACCCATCACCCCAATAGACACCCCTTTGATGGCTTGCTCTGTAATGTCCAGTAGATTTTTTCCGTCCTGTTCTCCAAACAAGTGTTGCATTGTTCTAGTGAAGGTGTCCATGATGGATTTTTTTCCTG
>DATHPB010000386.1:0-2517 GCA_035484295.1 Cytophagaceae bacterium | reverse complement strand
TACGCCAAAGTATTTGAAGTATCTGTTGCTGATTTGAAAAATATAAAAGGGGAATGAAAATTGATTTCGAACATATTCAATCAGCTCATTGCGAAAATGGTGTTACCTCAAATTTATTGAAATTTGCAGGAGTAGATACCATCAGCGAACCGCTTGCCTTTGGCATAGGCTCAGGATTGTTTTACATCTATATCCCTTTATTAAAAGTAAACAACGGACCGGCTATTTCTTTTCGTACCATGCCAGGTCTTATTTTTAAACGTACCTGTAATGCTTTGGATATCCCAGTTGTACGCAAGACATTCAGCTCTCCTGAAAAAGCAGAACGTTTTCTCGACCAGTGCATCGAAGCTGGCCAGCCCGTGGGGTGTCAGGTGGGTGTTTACTACCTGACCTATTTTCCTAAGGAATATAGATTTCATTTCAATGCACACAATCTGGTGGTGTTTGGGAAAGAAGAAGACAATTACTTGATCAGCGATCCTGTAATGGAAACCGCAACTGCACTGACGTCTTTTGAATTGAATCGTGTCCGTTTTGCAAAAGGAGTATTGGCACCGAACGGACAATTGTACTATCCAAGTGCAAAAAAAGAAGTAACAGAAGCTCAGATAAAAAAAGCGATCAAGAGCGGTATCAAGCGTAATGTTCGCGACATGCTCTATATCCCTGGCCCTGTGGTGGGGGTAGCTGGTATCCGGTACACGGCAAATAAAATTAAAAAATGGAGAGATAAGTTGGGGCTGAAACAATCGGGAACTTACCTGGCTCAACTCGTGCGCATGCAGGAAGAGATTGGTACAGGCGGCGGCGGATTCCGTTTTATGTACGGCGCATTTTTGCAACAGGCACATGCTTATCATCCTCACGATGCATTGTTGACTGCTGCAGATGATTTTACTAAAGCCGGAGACCTATGGAGATCTGCAGCTGTTCAGGCCGCAGGTATTTACAAAGGACGTCTGGGGTCACAGCAGGATTTTAATGACATGGGTGATTTTCTGTTGGAGATAGCAGAAATCGAAAAGAAAGCATTCAAAGAGTTGTCCAAACTGAATTGGTAATCGCATGAGCAACCTGGCACTGTCTGTTAATAACCTAAGCTTTCGGTATGCCGGACAATCGAAAGATTGTATTCATGATTTAAGTTTTGAAATATTTGTAGGCGAACGTTTTGGCTTGTTTGGACCGAACGGTGCGGGTAAGACCACCTTAATGTCGTTGATGGTAGGACTACAAAAATTGACAGAAGGCAGTATTCATTTGCTGGATAAAGACATCCGTAAAGATCACACTGCCATCAAGCGTTTCATTGGTTATGTACCGCAAGACTTTGCGTTCTATTCGGAACTGAGTCCGGCGGAGAACCTAGATTTTTTTGGAGCATGGTCTGGATTGGATAAACATACTGTTAAAGAAAGAACCGCTACTTTATTGGAAGTATTGGGTTTATCGGATGTGGCACATAAGCCGGTTAAACAATTTTCCGGAGGAATGAAACGCCGCGTCAACCTGTCTATTGGTGTTATCCATCAACCGCAGATTTTATTTCTGGATGAACCTACGGTAGGCGTGGACGTGCAGACACGCCATGCCATTATCGATTATTTAAAAATGCTGAATGCACAAGGCACTACATTGGTCTATACCTCACACCATTTGAAAGAAGCGGAAGACTTGTGCGAACGCATTGCATTGATTGATGGAGGAGAAATGGTGGCCTACGATCATTTGAATCAGTTGCTTCAGCGCCATGGTGACAATGGATTGGAAGATTTGTTTTTAAAACTAACTGGCAGCGCTTACAGAGATTGATCATGTATAAGTTTACATCATCCATAATAAAAGAGTTAAGGCTTCTGACCAGAGACAGGGTGGGATTGATGATCATGTTTGCCATGCCGTTGTTATTGGTATTGTTGATCACAAGTATCCAAATCAGTGCGTTTGAATTGGTAAACAACAGCAAGGTGAAAGTGTTGCTTTGCAATAAGGACAAAGGTAAGGGTAGCAAGGAATTTTTAACTTATCTAAATGAAGTAGGCCGTTTTGATTTGGTCAATGTTGACATGACAGAAGATGATCGGAATGTTGGAGATTACTTAAATGATCACGATGCGTTTGTAGCCTTGTACATACCGGAAGGATTCTCCGATCAGATTGCAAGGAAAGCATCTTTCAGTGCTAACAAGGCTTTGGTAGAATTTGGGATCAACGAAGCTTCAGATACAACAAGAATGGTAAGGGTTGATTCGTTGACTATTTATTTCCATCCGGTATTGCAGCAGTCGCTGCGCCTTTCTATTCAAGGGGCATTGAAGAGTGTCGTGCAACTGGTGGAAAGCAAGTCCATGCTCAATGCCTTGTATTTTTCCATTAATGGAAAACCGATGCCGTCTTCGTTTGAAAAAGAATTGTTTGCCAATCAGATAGGAATCAAAGAAAGGACAACTTCACACAACGGAAGCAAAACAATTCCCAATGCCTCACAGCACAATGTACCAGCCTGGACCATCT
>DATHPB010000385.1:0-3624 GCA_035484295.1 Cytophagaceae bacterium | reverse complement strand
TCATTCGCAATCTATTTTACATCTAATAATTCTACATCAAAAATCAGAACGCTGTTTGGAGGAATGGATCCGCCTGCACCTCTTGTACCATAACCCAGTGCAGAAGGAATCAACAGAATTCCTTTTTCACCCACACTCATCAACGCAATTCCCTCATCCCAACCTTTGATTACCTGACCTTGTCCAAGTCCAAAATCAAAAGGAGCATTTCTATCTACAGAACTGTCGAACTTTGTACCGTTAAGCAATCTTCCGGTATAGTGTACACTTACCGTTTTACCTGCCTCTGCTTTCTTACCTTTTCCAGCTTGTGTCTGCACGTAGTACAAGCCCGATGGTTGTTTCACTCCTTTGAGTTTATTGGCTGTCATATAATCTTGAATCGTTTGATCTTCTTTACCAATCAAAGCAGCTTCTTCTTTCTTCACAATTTCAGTGTATTCATCTTTTGTATAAACACCTTCCATCTTGATGACAAACTTAAAAAAGCTTCCCTTTTTTATGAAGTCAGGCATTGGCGACCGGATGGCTTTTTCAAACATGGAATCTGCACTGATCAGGAACGCCGCACTGTCTCCTGCAGACATCATTAAAAAGGCTTCTTCCAAACTTCCTTTATATGGCGACTTCTGTGCATACGCGGTTATTGCACCAGACTCTTTCCATGTATCTCTTAACAAAGAATCGGTAGACGTATACATCTGGAAATTCACTTTGATTACGTTTTCAGGTACCGCATTATTACCTTTTACATCCTTGTAAAAATGATATTTCAAACCAGTCTCGTGTACCGTTTTATAATCTTTAGCTTGCTGAGACAAAGCCAAGAAAGGCAGACAAAAAGCGAGGCAAATAAAAAGTGTTTTCATACTTATCTATATTTTGTTTAGTCTAATACTTCTATTTCAAATACCAATACAGAATTTGGAGGAATGCCACGATTGCCACGCTCTCCGTAAGCCAATGGACTTGGAATATATACTATTGCCTTTTCTCCTTTTTTCATCTGTAACAAAGCATCTTCCCAACCTGGTATTACTTGTCCGTAACCCAGTGCCAGTGTAAATGGTTTGTCGCCCGAACGGTCAAATTCTGTTCCATCCAACAAGCGTCCTACATAATAGACCTTCACGGAATCTCCTTTGATCAAGTTAATGCCCTGTTTGTTTACTTTTTTGAAATCAAGATGTACACCTTGAGGAGTTCTTTGTGTTTTGATTTTATTCTTGGCAAGGTAATCAACAATGATCGTGGAATCTGTCTTCATCTGAGCCACCATGCTTTCCATGCGTTGCTGGTTTTGCACTGCCATTTTCTTTTTTTCTGCCTCCACATAAGCCTTGTCATACACCTTACGTACCTTGATGGTAAAGCTTAGTTGTTCTTTGGGGTCAATTTTATCCGGCACTTTTCCCTCACCGATTGTCTTTAAGAAAAAAGAATCTGCTTCTACAACAAAACGTGCACTATCTCCTTCTGATAGTAATTGGAATGCCTCGTAAATACAACCTTTGTATGTAGGTTTAAATATTTCAACCGGAATGGGCTGGCCTGAGGCAAATGTGTTTTGTATAACAGAATCTTTTGATGTTTTCATCAATAAATCAAACATGACAAAGCCACCCAACTCTCCAGTCGGGCCAGCTGAGTCCGTAAGGATTTCATATTTTAATCCTCCCGGGGCCGTTTTGTAAGAATCGCAAGAAGCTAGCGTTAGCGCTGTGCAAAGGGTAATAATGACTGAAGCGTTTTTTAACATACAAATTTTTCCTTTCTATAATTTTCTAGTAATTGTTCTTTATAAGTGGGTAAAATATCCATTAATCTCTTTACCGTTTCAGAAAATCCAACATCTGAAATCCCCCCGGCCGCATTGCGGTGTCCTCCTCCGTTGAAATGCCTGCGAGCAAATTCACTGACTGAAAACTCTCCTTTCGAACGAAACGAAAGTTTTACTCCGTCTTCACGTTCAATCAATAAAATAGCCAGTACAATCCCTTCCATTGACAAGGCGTAATTTACAAGACCTTCTGTATCGCCCGTCTGAGAATGGAATCGTTCGAGATCTTTAGCAGAGATAGTAAAAAAAGCGGTATAGTATTCATTAAGTACATAAAGTCTTTCAGACAAGGCATATCCCAGGAAGCGAAGCCTTTCCTCTGTACTCGTATCAAATATCAAACGATGAATTCTGGCATTGTCGAGATTGAACAACATTAAATCTGCAATGATCAAATGCACTCTGCGATCTGTGGACGAATGACGGAAAGAGCCTGTATCTGTCATGATGCCCGCATAGATACACTCGGCTATGTAAATATCTAAGAATGCCTTGTCTCCTAATCCAACAATTAAATCGTAAATCAAAACAGCAGTAGCTGCCGCTTTAGTATCTGAAAAATTTAAATCGGCAAAATTCTCAGGAGCCAGGTGATGATCTATAAGTACTTTCTTGGCATTTGAATTCTTCACCAGTTCTCCCAATGTGCCTATTCTCGCCAATGCATTGAAGTCAAGACAGCAAATGACATCTGCTTCTTTGATCAATTGTTCACTTAACTCTTCCGTCCTGTCACCAAATACAATGACATCGTCATTGCCTTGCATCCATTCCAAAAACTGAGGATAATCTGTCGGTGTGATAACAGTAGCTTTATGTCCTTTCTTCATCAGATACCTGCACCAAGCCAATGAAGAACCTAATGCATCTGCATCGGGTTTTTGATGAGTAGTGATGATAATCTTTTTGGGAGTAGCCAATAATTGGCCAAGCTCGGACAAATCCTGCATGCTGCCTGATAATTAATACAATAACGGCTTTTTCTAAATGGCGTTGTGGCGGAGCCAATTTGTTCAATGTCCGTTTCGCACTCAATTTATGAATATAATTCTGAAATCTTTTTAATTTGCGACAAAATTAGAAAAAATGACAGGAACACTAACCTTTACAATGATCAAGCCCGATGCTGTGGCAGCTGGACATGCCGGAGCTATTCTCCATCAAATTGAAAAAGCAGGATTTGAAATCATTGCGCTAAAAATGATTCATTTATCTCCCTCACACGCCGGTCTGTTTTACAGCGTCCACAATGACAAACCTTTTTATGGCACTTTGGTCGAATTTATGTCGTCCGGTAAAATAGTTGCTGCCGTTCTTAAGAAAGACAATGCTGTTGCAGACTTTCGTACGTTAATCGGAAATACCAATCCTGAAAAGGCCAACGAAGGAACGATTCGTAAATTGTATGCCCGTTCAATTGAATACAATGCCGTTCACGGTTCTGATTCCGATGAAAACGCCCTTCTAGAAGCTTCTTTCTTCTTCTCGAATTTTGAAAGGTTCTAAACACAATGTTTAGTCGTTAGTGGTTTAGTAAACTCATAAGCCACTCCTCTATTTTTCTGCTAACGACTGATCTTATTTTTTTATAATGTGAAAATTTTCTTCTAAACCGTCAAACTCCTCTGCATTCCTAGCCTCTATTTCATAACGATTGTTATAATATCCTCTCACGATACTTTCATAAAGGTATTTGAAGAGAAATAAAAATATACCTCTTTTTCGGTATTGCCACACGTGCATGAGCTCATGCCTTAACCATGATCGATCAGCAAGAAATTCTG
>DATHPB010000384.1:0-3775 GCA_035484295.1 Cytophagaceae bacterium | reverse complement strand
AACACCTCGTGTGCAATGACACGTTGACGATTGGAAAGTTTTGGTTCTACTTTTTCAATCCATGATGCCAGCGTATTCAAATCCATGGATGCCAGTTCTGCAATGTTTTTATCGTGTATCCTGAAGTACAAAGCTTCTTTCTTCAAGCGATCTCCATGGCATTCCGGGCACTCCAACACTTCTGTATATTCGTCCAAGGCATCTTTGTCTACACCCAGTTTCTCTTCCCGAATTCTATTGAGATAAGGAATGATACCGGGAAAATAATCCGGCGACCACTGGTCTTCCGGCACTCGATCACCGAACAATATATCTTGAATGACTTTTTCAGGAAGTTCATTGAACGGTTTAGAGATCGTTTGCTTGTGACGCTTTAATATTTTTTCTATTTGAGTAAAAATCCAGATCTCTCTGTACTCACCCAAAGGAGCCAATGCACCGCGGGAAATACTGAGTGTTTCATCCGGTACAATCGTTTCCCTTGTGATTTGTTCGATCACACCCAATCCCTTGCAATGCGGGCAAGCACCATAGGGTGAGTTGAAGGAAAACAAATTAGGGGCGGGTTCATCGTAAGCGATGCCTGACAATGGATCCATCAACGAACGGGAAAAGTATTGAGGATCTTTTTCTCCCGGTGCAATCGCCATCATAACACCTTTGCCTAACTTCAAGGCTGCTGAAATAGAACGCACAATGCGCTCAACTTCTTCCCTCTTCACTTTCAGACGGTCAACGACCAACTCTATGTCGTGAATCTTGTAACGATCAACCTGCATCTTTGCTGTAATGTCGAGGATGTCGCCGTCTACTCTTACTTTGGTATAACCTTGTTTGCGCACCTGTTCAAACAATTCCCTGTAATGGCCTTTGCGTGCCCGTACCAAGGGAGCTAACAGCGTTACATTCTTATCGTCGTAGTTGTTCAGCAACGCCTTCAGTATTTGTTCTTCCGTTTGCTTTTCCATCTTCACACCGGTCACGTAAGAATAAGCATCGGATGCTCGCGCATAAAGCAAGCGCAAAAAGTCATAAATCTCTGTGACGGTGCCGACCGTAGAACGGGGGTTGCGAGAGGTCGTTTTTTGTTCGATAGAAATTACCGGACTCAATCCATTGATCTTGTCTACATTCGGACGCTCCATGCCACCAATGAAAGAACGGGCATAGGCAGAGAAACTTTCCATGTAACGTCTTTGGCCTTCGGCATAAATGGTATCAAAAGCCAGTGAAGATTTTCCGCTTCCACTGATCCCTGTAAGCACGACCAATTGGTTACGAGGTATTTTAACGTCTATGTTTTTGAGATTGTGTTCTCTTGCACCATAGACTTCAATGTATTCAAATCCCGTGGGATCAAACGTCATGCCTGTGGTTTTCAGCTTTGGTTTCTTAATGGTATCCATCTCTCTCAACACCGTTTACTTTGTTCCTATTGCAATTCTGTATTTTTCCGAAGGCTTGAGCAACGTCAGGGAGTTACCAATCAACCACGGATTCATTTCCTTCAGTCGTTTTTCGCTGATGTCATGTTGTTTCGCAAAAACAGCAAGATCAGCAATCGACTTGTCGGTGGTTATATAGTTGTAAACCGGTCTTCTTACGAAGTAACGTTTCAATTTGTATTTCTTAGGATTTTCAAACAGGTCCTTCATGGATATTATTTTGTACAAGTACCGTTCTGTTTCAAGGTTAAGTGCCAAATCATAATACGAATGTGCACGTTGTCTTTTCATGTCACGCAGCAGACCGCTGGTACCCCTGTTGTAAGCGGCGGCAGCAAGTGTCCATGATTTAAAGATCTTATAATTCTGACGGAAGAATCGACACGCTGCATGTGTAGACAAGATGGGGTCGAGCCGTTGATCCACTTCATCATCTACTCGCAGCTTCATTTCTTTCGCAGTAGCCACTTTAAACTGCCAGAACCCGACTGCGCCTTTTTTCGATTCGTCTTGTTGGAACCGTGACTCTGCCATCGCGATGTATTGGATGTCTTTGGGTAACTTATATTTCCTGACGATGTATTCAATCTGCGGCAACCAGATAGCCGCATCCCTCATCAACAAACGAGTAGAAGAATTGTTCTTCGTATTTAATGTAAGCTCTCTGTAAAAATGCTGATAGGAATCGATGGTCTTGAAATGTACTTTCTCTCCGGCAAACTCCACACTGTCGGGGACCTTTGTGATGAGGCGCTGATGACGATCCTGGTATTCCAGGCTAAAGTCAGACGTATCTTTGAAGAGGATAAAGGCCACATACCCCATCAAAATAAGTCCTGATAAAACGAGAAAAACTTGAACGTTATACCTCACAGCTATTCAATTAACAGGATAAGTTACACATTATTCTTGGAGGAGAAAAAGGTAAGCAATACCTGATGCAAAGTTTTATAGTCAAACTCAAATCCCAAACTACTGATCTTATCGTCTTTCACCCTGTTTCCACCTAACAAAGAGGCTGCTCTTTCCTTGCCTACTATTAAATTCAATCCAAATTCAGGGACATTCGGAGCCCACAATTTTCTGTTTAATCGCTTTGCAATGGCTTTTATCAAGACTTCATTGGTAACAGGTTCAGGAGCTACAGCATTGTAAAAACCATTCGTTTCTGTTTTTTCGATCGCAAATAGTATCATTCTGCTCAAGTCATGCAGGTGAATCCAAGAAACATATTGTTTCCCAGACCCAAAGGGAGATCCCACTCCATACTTCACAGGTGCTGCCATTCGTGGCAAGGCACCTCCCCGATCCGACAAAACAATACCAAATCGTAAACAGACTTTACGTGATTTTAATTCTTCTTTGTCGAACAAACTTTGTTCCCATTGTTTCACCACATTGGCTAAGAAATCTGAACCCGTCGGTGCATTCTCACTCAGCCATGCATCGCCTGTATCGGTACCATATATGCCTATGGCAGAAGCGTTGATAAACATTTGTACAGGAAATTGATTGTTGACAATGGTATCGACAAGCAATGTCGTACTTTTAATTCTACTCTCTGCTATTTCTTTTTTGTAAGAGGTTGTCCATCGGTGATCAAAAAGTCCTGCGCCAGACAAGTTGACAACATGATCAACTCCTTCCAAACAACGCTTGTCGATCTCGCACGTGGCAGGTGACCAGTGAAACCTGCATTTTTTTATATCCGTAGAAAGACTATTGCTTAAGGTATAAACGATAAAACCCTTTTGTTTTAGTAAAGCAACGGTATCACTACCTACTAAGCCACTGGCTCCTGCAACTAATACTGTTTTCATTTTGAAATATTTAATTAATTTCTTAATCTGTAAGTAACTCTAACAAATAACAATTATGAAAAGATTTTGTGCAATCATCGTGCTGTTTATTATTGGTTGTTTGACCTCGTTCAACTCTTTTTCACAAAAGAGAACCATCAAGGCCAGGCTGCAAAAAGAAGATGTAGAAAGTGTATCGCGTGAAGGAGCGGCCATTGATATTGAACTCAACAATAAAAGCATTATCAAAGAATGGGAAAGTACACTAAAGACGTATGGAAAACTTTCCAAGCTTAAAGGCGATGCTTATAAGGTAACAGAGGCCACGTTCCCTGGTGTGACAGGTACTTGCGTGATTTATTCCAGATGCTATGCGAGCGGCAAAGGCTATACAGCCTGGTGGTCTATCGACAACGGCAGTCACATCACCTCTAACTCCAAACACTCTGAAAGCAAACTGGAAGAGTTTGCCCGTCAACAGTATGTCAACGACATCAACGACCAAATCAAAGATGCTGAAGACGCGGTGAA
>DATHPB010000383.1:0-2293 GCA_035484295.1 Cytophagaceae bacterium | reverse complement strand
ATAGAAAGATACAGTTCTTTCGGTTCCATCTCTCCCGGTTGATAAACATCTGCAGCCACCAATACTTTGCTTACCACTTTACCTTCAGGACCAGTTTGAATGGTCACCAAGGTATTGCCCAGCATCGTTTTGGTTTTTTCTTTTACCTCGTCAAGCGTTTTTGCAATTTGTACGCCGCGATTTTCAGTACCTACGAATTTCCCTTTTCCACGGCCACCGGCATGAATTTGCGCTTTGATCACAAATATCTTTGTTCCGGTTTGTTGCTGCAATTTCTTGGCAGCCTCTACAGCAGCTTCGGGAGAATCTGCCACAATGCCTTCGCCGAATTTTACTCCGTACTTTCTAAAAATTTCTTTGGCCTGAAATTCATGTATATTCATAAATATTCTTTTTTTTTGCTCTAATCTATACTATTTAAGCTTTATTTACAAATGGGATTTCAGGTCCCACTTAAGTGCTGATCCATGGAATTTACGCCAACTTCCGAAATTGTATTAAAAGCCACAGACCTTGTCAAGTCTTACGGTACTGTTAGTGTGCTTAAAGGTATTGACATTGAGGTGACTAAGGGGGAAATCGTTTCTATTGTCGGCGCATCTGGCGCAGGCAAGAGCACTTTACTGCATATTCTGGGAACGCTTGATAATGCTGATGGGGGAAAAGTTTTTTTTAATGGGAAGGATTTAACGTCTATTTCTGAGAAAAACCTGGCGGAAATCCGAAACCGACACATGGGTTTTGTGTTTCAATTTCACAACCTTTTACCTGAATTTACGGCCCTTGAAAATGTCTGCCTTCCGGGTCTGATAGGAGGAAAATCGTTTGCCTTGCTCGAGAAAAGAGCAAAAGAGCTATTGGATTATCTAGGTGTCAGTCATCGTGCGGCAAACAAACCTGGTACGTTATCAGGAGGCGAGCAGCAACGTGTTGCTGTGGCCCGCGCATTGATCAATCAACCTGAAATTATCTTTGCTGATGAACCGAGTGGCAATCTTGATTCGCAAAATGCAGAGGAATTGCACCGCTTATTTTTTCAATTGAGCAAAGAATTGAAACAGACATTTGTTATTGTGACTCACAACGACAAACTGGCTTCTGGCTCTGATCGCAAGATAGAATTGAAAGATGGCTTGGTACTTAGGGTTACGAGTCCTTCCATGGTTTGATGAATGTCACCGTTGATTTTTTCTTCTAATTAAGCACTCATCTTTAAAGAACTATGCATGAAAAACAATAGCCTTATTCTTCTCTTCTTTTCTATCCTGTTGTTCTCTCATGAACTGTTGGGACAAACGTTTAACAAACCCAAGATGGACAGTTTGTTTGACGTACTGAGTGAAAAGAACAAGGCGATGGGGAGCCTTGCCATTTCAAAAAACAGTAAAATGATTTATGAACGTTCGATCGGTTATAGTTTCATTGCTGATGGAAGTAAAATAGCTGCAACGGCAGATACCAAATATAGAATCGGTTCCATTACGAAAACCTTTACGGCAGTCATGATTTTTCAGCTGATAGAAGAAGAGAAACTCTCCCTCTCTACCACAATGGATCGATACTTTCCTAGTTTACCTAATGCAAAAAAAATTACCGTCAGTAATCTGCTCAATCACAGAAGTGGTTTGCACAATTTTACAGACAGAGCGGACTATGAGGCATGGGCTATTGTTCCTAAAAAAGAAAAAACGATGATGAATACCATCGCCAAGGGCGGTGCTGATTTCGAACCGGGTACCAAAGCATCATACAGTAATTCCAATTATTATGTATTGGGTTATCTGATTGAAAAAATCACGAAGCAATCGTATGCAAAAAATTTAGAAGAAAGAATCACTTCAAAAGTAGGATTGAAAAACACTTATGTTGGAGGAAAAACGGATTTAAAAAAACAGGAGAGTCTTTCCTATCAGTTTATCGACAACAAATGGATTCCTAAAACAGAGACATCCATTAGTGTAACAGGTGGCGCAGGATGCATGGTATCCACACCTGCCGATTTAACGAAATTTATAGAGGCGCTATTCCAACTGCAATTGGTCAATGCAAACAGTTTGACTACCATGAAAACGATGACAGACGGTTATGGAATGGGCATTCTGTTGTTGCCGTTTGAAACAAAGAAGTCGTACGGACATACAGGTGGCATAGATGGTTTCGCATCTGTAATGACTTATTTTACCAAAGACAGTTTAGCTGTTGCATACTGCAGCAATGGTCAGGTATATTCAAGAAATGATATTCTGCTTGGTGTGTTAAATATTTACTATGACCTCGATTATTCGATTCCTGA
>DATHPB010000382.1:0-7347 GCA_035484295.1 Cytophagaceae bacterium | reverse complement strand
AACATGATCAAACCATTATTTGCATTGTGGGTCAGTTTGTACAAGAAAACAATCAGATTGTTCGCCGTGTGATCGATTCGTTGGGTGAGATTCCCGTACGCATGATTTCTTTTGGGGGAAGCAAAAACAACATCTCGTTGTTGGTAAAAACGAGGTATAAAAATGCTGCTATGGAGGAATTGAACGAAGGGCTGTTCTTTGCAGAAGCAGTAAAATAATTAGAAAACATTAGGTACTGAAAGGGTGAACGGTAAGTGGTGTCTACTACTTACCGTTTTCTTTTTGTAAGTAAATAGTAACAGAAATTTTACGTATCGTTTGTTGCTTACTACTCATCACTTATTATCTTGTTTGGCTTTCACTGCTTATTCCCATGAAAACTCTTCTCCCCTTTTACTTCCTTCTCAAAAATCTTTTCGCGGGATGTCACGAAGAGATCAAGTACACGGGATTTCATAGAGATCATGTGCACAAGATAGAACGCGTCTTTAACATAGATACTCTTGTGAAAGAAAGTTCTGGTCTTGCCTATGAAGACGGAGTGTTCTGGACATTGGGCGACAGTGGAACAAAACCAGAGCTGTATGGATTAGACAGTACGGGTAAATGCATAGACAGTATCACACATCCTGCATTAAAAAATGTTGATTGGGAAGAGCTGGCCATTGATCGGCAGAAAAAGACATTCTTCATAGCAGACGTTGGAAACAATGGCAATAGAAGGAAGGACCTCGCTATTTATACAATAGGGAAAACAGGCGATGTAAAAAAGATTCCAGTTTCCTATGCGTTGCAAAAAGAATTTCCTCCAAATAAAAAGCTACGCAATTATGATTGTGAAGCCATGGTTTTTTCAAACGATTCTCTATTCTTGTTCAGTAAGAACCGGGGCTTGCCACTGATCAACTGGTATGGACTTCCGGCAGAAGGTATTCAAATACCTTTGATACCTGGTAAGCAGACTTTCCTAAAAGGAATGATCACAGGCGCGGCTTTTCATGAAGCGTCCGGCCAGTTGGTATTGCTTGCTTACGGTAAATTGTATTGGTTCAAGGTAGAGCATGGAAACATTTTGCAGGCCAAGCCATGGTTGATAAGAAAGATTCCTTTCCATGGGCAAACGGAAGCTCTCTGTTTTGATGACAAAGGGATGCTTTATTTTTCCAATGAAAAAGGAAAGTGTTGGAAAGTGATTGAAAAAAATAAAAATAAGTACTAACCATTGTAATAATTTTTTCTAATCAGTTTCAAACTGGGTTTTTCCAAAAACGACTTAACGGAACTTACATGACTGATGGTAATGTTTGTTCCACCCATGAGTTTACAAAACCGGTACAAATGCGATACCTGGTCCCGGTGAAGTGGTAATGCACATACTACAGTAAACGAGGGTGCAAGCCATACATTTTCTCGCAGTGGCATAAACAATATCGTTTTGATTTTAGGTGCGTTTACCAATAGATTATTATGACGATCGATCACTTTAGAAGAATCATAACCAAATCTCTTCATGTTGTCAAAGGCAATGCTTTTACCGTTTTTAATGTAGAGGATGTCATCGTATTCATAACCTAAAAAAAAGTGATCTCTTTTAAACAGTTTCAGCATGTTAAAATGATTATGTAAAAAAAAGCAGTTACTGCTCTGGTTTATTTCTATAATGAATTTGTTTAATTACCTGTTGTGCTTGTAAACAATGAGGTTTATTGAATCAAGTCTGTTTTATGGCAGACTCGTTTCTAATGGGTTGCGTTTCCTGGAACACGTCCTTTTTCATTTTATTCAGAATTTTGTATTTAAAAAGAGCGTTTAATGTAATATTTTTATTTACTATAGTCAATAATTAATTTACATTGTAAACATTAAAAACATCCTAAATAACTGGAATTAAGCTTATTGAGTGCCAAATTTGAGCATGGCATTACACATAGGCGAAAAGATAAAAGCCAGAGCGAAAGAATTGCGTGTTGGACCTACGGAATTGGCTTCGATGATCAATACATCGAAACAAAACGTCTATGGCATCTATAGAAGGAAGACAGTGGATTCAGAGTTATTGAAGAAACTTTCATTGGCATTGAAGTTCGATTTCTTTAGCAACTATTATGACAAACAATGGCAGAAAAGTTTTCAGGAAGGTCAAGCAGCTTATAATACCAAGGCGGGATCTCCTGAAAAAGAAGAACTGTTAAAATTGAAAGTGGCTTATCAGGAACTACAGGAAAAATATGAATTGTTGAAAAAATTGTATGACTTGACAGAAGAAAAATTAAAAGGCAGCAAGGAAAAGGTCGTAGCAAAATCAAAATCTCCCAAAAACCACAAGTAATTTTTTGTCCATAGATTCCTTTAAGGCAGAATCATTCTAATCTTCCAAGGACCAATTTTTTTGACGAATCACAGCCCATATCAAATCGGATTCATAACCTTTTGCCATAAGAAAACGAATGGTTTTTGCCAGGCGTTGTCGCTCATCCTCTTCTTTGTGAAGGTTTTCCCATTTTTTGTCAAATAAATCTGCCAATCGGGACAGGTATTCCTGGCCGTTTATTTCCTCCATCCCTTTCGTGATCTGCTCCCCTGTCAGTCCCAGGTTCTTCATATGAGCGTGTATCTTTTTCCGTCCCCAGGCCTTTACCCTGAACTTTCCTCCTGCATAAGAACGGGCCATTCGTTCTTCGTCAAGATATCCTTCTTCTTCTAGTTTTAAAATCAGGTTTTTAACTATATCTTTACTTGCGCCAATTGCGTATAGTTTGTCAGTGATTTCTTTTCGGGTCCGATCTCGAAAAGAGCAGAAGGCAGTTATCTTTTGAAACGCTTGTTCTGTCGTAAGTTGTTTTTTAATAGAATGATTTCCGGCGTCCATAAGTAAAGTCAATATACAAAATTGAAAAACACGAAGTCATTATATACTCTTTTTTTAGCTAACGGCGTTTCCAGTTTCGCACAGGGCATTACCATGTTATCTATTCCATGGTACTTTACTTCGCGCGGGGAATCTTCTTTGTTCATTGCCTTCTTTGCTATCGTTACACTCGGTTCTCTATTTTGGGGTTTGTATGCAGGAGCACTCATCGACGGTTTCAATCGTAAGGATATTTTCTTAGGAACGAACTTTGTCCAAGGCCTTATCGTCATGTCTATCGCTTCTTTGGGTTATAAGGAAGGAGGGCTTCCAAGCAGCTTGGTATTGATTGTTTTCGGGATGATTTTCTTCGGATACCTCATTCACTATCCCAACTTATATGCGTTTGCGCAAGAGATCAGTGACAATGACAATTATACCAGAGTGGCTTCTTGGATAGAAGTGGTTGGTCAGACGACCGCCATTGGCGCAGCGGCGCTGGCAGCGGTATTGCTTGAAGGAGTACATGGAATCAACCTGGATATTGTCGGTATGAAATTTCATATTCCTTTATATATTGACAAGTGGTCCATGCATCAGATCTTCCTACTGGATGCAGGAGCTTATTTCCTTTCATTCATTATCATTATCCTCATGCCTTATACACCATCAGTTGTTCTTTCCATTCACCAGGATCAGGACATCTGGAAAAGCATGAAAGAAGGTTACGATTACCTTAAAAACAATGTACTCATTAATATTTTCGGATTGTGCTCGTATTCCATCTTTGTTATTGTGTTGGTAGAGCTATTTAGTCTTGTACCCATGTATGTGCGCAACCACTTGCATGAATCGGCCTATGTACTGGGCACTTCAGAACTGATGTATGCTTCGGGTTCCTTGATATCTGCTTTTTTAATTGGGAAATTGTTTGCCAAGATGAGTCTTCCAAAAGCCATCATCGTCATGACATTCCTGACTACTTTTGCTTTTTACCTGAGTGCATTGAGTGGTCTCGTCTGGTTGTTTTACGTGGTCTGCTTTCTCAAGGGCTTTGTCAATTCTGGTTCCAGGATTTTCCGTGTGTCTTATTTGTTCCGATTGGTTCCGGTTGATTTGACAGGAAGAGTGAACAGCATGTTTAACGTCTACACCACCATATTCAGAATGGTTTTCATACTTACCTTTGCCTTCCCTTTTTTCTCTCACGGATCAAATGTAACGTATGCGTATGCGATACTTGGCACATTTACACTTGTTGCGGGTTTGATTCTGGTGATTTTGTATCCTAAGTTCCTGAAACTAACAGAAGGCGTTAGTTCTTCTTCTTCGGCACATTAAATATGCTGTTTAGTCAAATCGCTGAGCTATCCGGAGCAACTGTCATTAGCCAACAAGCGGATGAAGTTTTGATCAAACATTTACTGACGGATTCACGCTCTCTGCATTTTCCGGAACATACGTTATTCATTGCCATCAAAGGAACGACTCACGATGGACATCGCTACCTGGAAAGCTTGTATGCACAAGGTGTTCGCCATTTTGTCATCGAAGACGAAACATTGCTGTCAGAGCCTATCCGAAAGTCTTCCAATATTATCAAGGTCGACCGTGGGATTCATTTTTTGCAAAACATGGCAGCATACAAACGCAGCTTGTTTCATATTCCGGTATTGGCTATCACAGGCAGTAATGCGAAGACCATCGTAAAGGAATGGCTGTGGCAAATGCTGCATAAAGATTATACTGTTGTAAGAAGCCCGAAGAGCTATAATTCACAATTGGGTGTTCCACTTTCGGTCTGGGAAATGGAAACCTACCACAGCCTGGCTATATTTGAAGCGGGCATTTCTACGTATGATGAGATGCAATACCTTCAGCGGATCATCCAACCGGTGCATGGTATTTTTACAAATATCGGTACCGCACACGACCAGGGTTTTAAAAGTGTTCAAGATAAAATAAAAGAGAAGTTAAAACTGTTTTATTCCGTTGATCGCCTGATCTACTGCAAAGATCATACAGCCATTGATCTGGAAGTGCAGGCGCAACATATTCCTTCCTATACATGGTCGAGAAAAACCCCATCAGCGGATGTATTGATTGTAAAGGAAGAACGACATGCAGGTGGATGGAATCTTATCCTTCTCGTCAACAAACAAGAATATCCTATCGACATCCCTTTTGGCGATGAAGCTTCTGTAGAAAATGTGTTGCATTGCACTGCGTATTTATTGTTGTTGGGTTTCACCGTTGAAGATATTGCACAACGTGTAGCCCGATTGGAACCGGTACACATGCGATTAGAATTGAAAAACGGCATCAACGGTTCTGTGTTGATTGACGATTCCTACAACAATGATCTGATGGGTCTTACGTTGGCCCTGGATTTTGCGGCGCAGCATAGAAGGACATTGCCTTTGACCGTCATACTATCTGATGTTTTGCAATCAGGACTTGCTCCAGAAGAGTTGTACCGAAGCATAGCAGAGCTGTTGAAGAACAAAAATGTCAGCCAACTGATTGGGATAGGTCCTTTATTTTCTGCTTTTGCGGGATTACTTCCAACCTCCGCAAGACTATTTTCTGATACCACACATTTCTTGCAAACGTTTGATTTTTTCTCTCTTAAAAACGAACTCATACTCGTGAAAGGTGCGCGTAGCTTCGGTTTTGAAGAGGTCACCAAGCGATTGGAGGAGAAAGTGCACGGCACACGATTTGAAGTGGACCTGGATGCCTTGGTACACAATTTGAATTACTACCGTTCGGTGGCGAAACCTGGCACAAAAATCATGGCGATGGTGAAAGCTTTTGCTTACGGCAGTGGTAGTCATGAAGTGGCGCAGCTGTTGCAGCACAGAGGCATTGATTATTTGGCGGTGGCTTATGCCGATGAAGGTGTTGTCCTTCGCAACCATGGCATCACCGTACCCATCATGGTCATGAATCCAGATCAGCAAACATTCGCGACATTGCTGCGTTACCGACTCGAACCGGAGATGTACAGTTTTAAAATCTTGCATGAGTGGATTGAATACCTAGACTGGGAAAACGCGTCATCATCAGTTCACCTTAAGTTGGACACAGGCATGCACCGTTTGGGTTTTGAAAAGAAAGACATCCATGAACTGATAAAATTGTTGCTCCTGCATAAAAATCGTATCACGGTGTCGGGTGCTTTTACACATCTGGCGGCTGCAGACGAAGAATTATGGAATGAGTTTACAGAAGCACAATTGAAAGAATTTCAATTGCTATGTGCTCAAATAGAATCAGCAGTTGGTTATCCCGTCATTAAACACGCGTTGAACTCCGCTGGCATCGTACGTTTTCCGCAGTATTCATTTGACATGGTGCGATTGGGAATTGGTTTGTACGGTGTGGAAGTAAACGGTATGCATCAGGATAAACTGATGAACGTCGGAAAACTCATTACACATGTTTCACAGATCAAACGCATAGATTCTTCTGAAACCGTAGGTTACAGCCGTAAGGGGAGAATTACCCGACCGACTACCATAGCCACCATAGCCATTGGTTATGCGGATGGATTTGATCGTCGCTTCAGCAACGGAGTCGGTAAAGTCAGTGTCAATGGGAAGCTTTGTCCTGTGATTGGTAACGTTTGCATGGACATGACCATGGTAGATGTAAGCGGTGTAGAAGTGGAAGAGGGAGACGAAGTCATTGTGTTTGGAGATACTCCTACACTGATCGAGCAATCCAGATCTATAGGCACTATTCCTTATGAATTGTTGACCGGTATAGGTGAGCGAGTGAAGCGGATATTTTTCAAACATTAACAGGCATATATGGTAAGCATTCAATCGGCCACACGAGAAGATATTCCTGCTCTGTCAGAACTGCTAACAATCCTGTTTACACAAGAAGCGGATTTCACTCCTGATAACGAAAAACAGCGGTCTGGCTTGGGTAAGATCATCGATCAACCTGAAACGGGACATGTACTTGTACTCAGGGAATCGGATACTGTTATCGGAATGATCAGCCTGTTGTATATGGTCAGCACGGCGTTGGGTGGACGGGTAGCTGTTCTGGAAGATTTCATACTAGTTCCTGCGCAAAGAGGCAAAGGTTTGGGAACTTCTTTGCTCAACGCTGCCATAGCATTTGCGAAGGAAAACAGCTGTTTGAGAATCACTTTACTGACAGACCTAGACAACGACCAAGCGATCTCTTTTTATCTCCGAAACGGTTTTACAAAATCAGCCATGACACCTATGCGGTTGATGCTTTGATTTTCAAACAGTAGTTCAGAACCTGTTCGCTTACCTTTTCAACCGCTTGAAAAAACAGAAAACACAGTTTTAGTACCCAAAATTAGGGTTATAATACTCTCTTTTATCCTGATTTTTCATTAAATTTGTAGTTAACGCATTTCAAAACATGTGCTTTCCCGCCATAAAAATCGAGAGAGGCATTTATTACACATCATTATGGGAAACAAGATTTATATCTTTGACACGACATTGAGG
>DATHPB010000381.1:0-5659 GCA_035484295.1 Cytophagaceae bacterium | reverse complement strand
CTCCTATCTGAGGTGCTTCCCATGCTTTGGCTCCCTGTGCATAGGTGTCCATCGCTTTGATTTGAGCATTGTACATCTTGAGTTCAGGATGATTACTCTGAATATGCGCTGCAATAGAATCTAGTGTCATTACCTGCGCCTTAGCGAAAGAGTGGCTTATCAAAAGAACAGCTATGCTAATTTTTATTTTCATACCATTAATGTTCGACATCGAGTACATCTATTTTTCCGAATTTCTTTAATTCGTATTCTTTGGTCATTTCAAATATTAAAGGTGTAACCAGCAATATGTGAGTGGAAGAAGTCAGCACTCCTCCAATCATTGGCAGTACAATAGGGAGCATCACATCGCTTCCGACTCCATTGGCCCAGAGTACGGGTACCAATCCGAAAAGAGCTACAGATACTGTCATAAGTTTTGGTCGAAGCCTTTTGGCAGCTCCATTGATGACATATTCCCGTATATCTTTATTCGTAACAGGTTCATTAAGTTCTTTCTTTTTTATCACTAATTGATGCATAGCATCGTTGAGGTAAATCACCATGATGATACCTGTTTCCACTGCTATTCCGAACAAAGCAATAAATCCCACGACCACTGCCACGGATAAATTCACCTGGTAGAAATAAATCATGTATGCACCACCAATAAGGGCAAAGGGAACAGTTAATAAACTTAGAAAAGCTTCTCTCAGAGAATGAAAGGCAAAATACAAAGCAAAGAAAATAATCAGAAGCACAACCGGAATAATGATGAGCAATGTCTTTTCTGCTCTGATTAAATTTTCATATTGGCCACTCCACTCGATAAAATAACCTTTAGGTAGGATATTGATTTTTTCATTTAGTTTTTTCTGTGCTTCTTCTACTGTACTTCCTAAATCACGATCACGAACGTTAAACAACACAGTACCTCTGAGCATGGCATTTTCTGAGTTAATCATTGGTGGGCCTTCTGATAGTTTGATATCCGCTACAGCGGATAAAGGGATTGTACCATAACTCATGGTTTGTATCGGTGTTCTTTTTATTTTATCAATGCTATTTCTGTACTCCTGTGCAAATCGTGCATTCACACTAAAACGTTGTCTTCCTTCAATAGTAGTAGTGAGAGTCATTCCTCCCAGGGCAGATTCAACAATTATGTTTACATCGTCTACGTTTAATCCGTATCGGCCTATCTCTTCTTTTTTAATTACAACATCTAAATATTTTCCTCCTGTGATGGGCTCTACATATAAATCTTTTACCCCCTCTATTCCTTCCAGTTCCTTTTTAAGTATTTGCGAAAAAGCATTTATGGAATCAATATTTTGTCCATACACTTTTAATCCTACATCAGTTCGTATACCTGTAGAAAGCATATTGATACGGTTAATAATAGGTTGTGTCCAGCCGTTCACGACTCCAGGTATCTGCAATTTTGCGTTGAGTTCGTTGATAATATCTTCTTTTGTTTTTCCTTTTCTCCATTCTGATTTTGGTTTTAATAATACAATTGTTTCAATCATACTGATAGGAGAGTTGTCAGTAGCCGTATTGGCTCTACCAGCTTTACCCAATACATTTTCGACTTCAGGAACTGACTTGATGATTTTATCCTGAATCTGTAATATTCTTTTTACTTCTGAATTAGAAACATCAGGAAGTGTTACGGGCATAAAAAGTATAGAACCTTCGTCTAGAGGAGGCATGAACTCTTTTCCTAAACTCATCAACAATGGAATACTAATAAGTAAAGCAATTATATTAATTCCTAAAGTGGTTTTTCTCCATTTAAGACACCAGGTAATAACGGGGGTATATATTTTTTCCAGCACTCTGTTTAATGGATTACTCGACTCCGGTTTTAATTTTCCTTTCATAAAAAAAGAAATTAATACAGGTGCAAGCGTTACCGCGAGGATTGCGTCAACTACCAAAATAAATGTTTTTGTCCATGCTAATGGATGGAAAAGCTTTCCTTCCTGTCCCGTGAGCATGAATACTGGGAGAAAAGAAGTAATAATAATAATAGTAGAAAAGAAAATCCCACGTCCTACCTGTTTACAGGATTGTTCAATAATTTTGAGTCTGTTACTTTCATCAAAGACACTAATGGAAAGATTCCGATGGCAATTCTCTGCCATGACAATTCCATTGTCCACAATCACTCCAATGGCCAGTGCAATACCAGTGAGTGACATGATATTGGAAGAGATACCAAACAAATTCAATAAAATAAAACTTGCCGCGATGGTAATGGGAATCTGGATAATAATACTGAAAGCGCTTTTCCAGCTAAATAGAAAAATGATCACGACGATGGATACCGTAATGATTTCTTCCCATAAAGTATGTTTTATAGAATTAATCGCCTCCTGAATCAGTGAACTTCTATCGTAGGTTACTTTTATTTTTACACCTTCCGGTAATCCTTTTTCTATGTCTTTTATTTTTACTTTTATATCTTCAATTACTCTGTCAGCGTTCGCGCCATACCGCATCACTACAATTCCTCCGACAACTTCTCCTTCTCCATTTTCATCAAAGATACCAAGTCTTAGATCTCCACCCATTTGTACCGTCGCAATGTCTTTCACTCTTATCGGTACAGAGTTGTCCATCGTAATAGGAATGTTTTCTACATCTTCTATTTTCTTAATGTACCCAAGTCCACGAACGATATAACCCATGTCGCTCATCTCAAATTTTCTTCCCCCTACATCGTTGTTGTTGGACTTAACGGCTTTGAGTACATCCATCAAGGTGATTTTGTAATAAGTAAGTTTATGAGGGTCTATATTTAGCTGATATTGTTTTTGAAACCCTCCGAAAGAGGCAACTTCGCTTACGCCGCTTACCGTTTGTAAAGCAAATTTAATATACCAGTCCTGCAAGGCTCTTTGTTCTCCCAAGTCAATTCCTTTTGCATCCAATGTATACCAAAAGATATGACCCACACCTGTTCCATCCGGACCAAGGGTAGGAGTCACTTCCTGTGGAAGCAATCTTTGAGCATAGTTAAGTCTTTCCAATACTCTTGTTCTTGCCCAGTAGATGTCCACATTTTCTTCAAATATGATATACACAAAACTCATCCCGAACATGGATGTGCCACGAATATTTTTAATCTTCGGAATCCCCTGAAGATTGGACACTAAGGGGTAAGTAACCTGGTCTTCTATGACCTGTGGACTGCGTCCCATCCATTCAGTAAAAACAATGACTTGATTTTCTGAAAGGTCTGGAATGGCATCTATCGGATTTTCTCTTACTGAAAAAGCTCCCCAGATCAATAGTCCTGATGCAATCAACAAAACTATAAACCTGTTTTTGATAGAAAGCGATATGAGTTTGTTTACCATATTTTTAATTCTTTATAAAACCTTCTTCCACCTTTGGTGGAAGAAGGCAACACCCAACAAACCTAATCTTATGCAGAGAAATAGGTTGTTTTTATTTTAATGGTTGAATGATTACATTTTCATCTTCATGGAACTATCGCCTTTCATCATGCTGTCGGGTTTCATCTCCATTTTTTCGGTGGGTTCCTTTTTTACTAAATCCATTCCGCATTTTGGACATTTTCCTGGCGCATTGGTAACGACTTCAGGATGCATCGGACAGCTATAAAATACAGTCGTTTCGGAAATTTTTTCTTTTGTTTCGCTGCTTCCGCAGGAAATAACCATGAACGATAACGTTGCAAAGGCTAGCAATGATAAAATGATCTTTTTCATGTTTTTTTATTTAGAGGTTTATTTATTTTTTCCTTTCGTACTGGCAGCAAACCATAAGATTTGCATAGGTTTTGTCTTCAGCCTTTACCTTTTCCGTATCATGGCCAACAGCAGCAATTTTTTTATGAATATCATCGAGGGTAATTACTGCAGGATCATAAGTAACCGTTAGCATTTTAGTTTTTACATCCCAACTCGACTTGGAAACACCTTTTACTTTTAAGGCTGACTCTATTCTGCTTTTACACATGCCACAGTTTCCAAATACTTTGAACGTGGAGGTTTCTTCTTTTGGAGTACTGGCCATTGTATTGAACGCAAGGAATGGTGCCACAACTGCTACCAGTAGAAATAAAATTGTTTTTTTAATTTTCATAAAGTTTATTTTTATTGTTTATTTTATTTGATGAATTACTTCAGAGAAAAATGCACTACAGACTTTTATCATCTGTAGCGCTTGATTGATTAATTAATTTTTACAACATGCTAATGTCGTTTCCCCGTTACAAACAAGTCCTTGTATACATGATTTTTCAATGCTCTTTGAATAAGGTTGCTTGTAGTTTGAATGCGAGAAAAATGCATTTGTGGATTTCTTCGAACAACAAACAAGGTTATTCACTTGTTGAATAGTACGAGCCTTGTAAATTGGGTGTTTGTAATTATGATTTATTGTCGATAATTCCAATGAGTTCGAAGCCTCTTTTTTCAGCGTTGTTTGTGTCCATCTTCCATTATATGGTTGCTTGTAATTAAGACCTACTTGAGAATAACTTGCGTTTACAACAGTGATCGTAAACAAGAACATGAAGATTACTTTTAGCGTTTTCATAACGATATATGTTTTAGTGCTTTTAAATAGATTGAAATGGAACATTCGATTCTTCACAAATAAAGAATGAATAATAGGCGAACCAATACTCCTTATGAAGTATCAAATTCTTACAAATGAGGAAGTGAATTATACTCTAAACGAGCGATTGACGATATAGATAGGATTTTTTCCTAAAGGAGTATCACTATCAAAAAATGAAATGGTATAAACCGGTAATTCCTGTTTTGAAAAAAGATAGAATCTTGAATAGTCAACTAATGGAACTAATGCCTCGGAAAAGTCCGGAGCTGAAAAGCTGAATACGGGAGAAAAATTTTGATTGTCGGATAGTTTAATGTAAGATACCTTGTCTTTACAGCACTTCTTCGCTAAAGCGTCATCGCCGCAACAGCTTTTAGTCTGATCAAAGAAAAAATCAACCGAGCTTATTCTATCGCCACAATAGTGTGCATTAATCCTTACCCCTGTACTCAGGAACAAGTAAATAATGGTAGTAATTATGACGGCTATTTTTTTCATTACGTTCTTATACGTAACAAATCTACGTAAATGATTCAAATACAGGTTATAAAATTAAATAAAATAGTTATAAAATTTTGTAACCATCGGGAATATTAGCCTAAAATCGATCATAACCTTGATAGAAGGCTAAGTAAAATAAACTTTTTAACTTCGTAATTAAGTGATAATCTCTGTATTTGATTAAGCATTATTTTCCAATACAGAAAGTAATGTTTTTTGATAATTAGCTAGTTACGTATACAAGGTACGAATAAGGTACAAAACTTGTTGATATGGTAACGATACAAAACGAAAAGGTGATTATTGAGATTGATCATCCTTGTCCGGAAGAGTTTGTTAAGGACTTGAAAGATTCGATAATTTATGCTTTGCAGAATCAGGAGGTGAATGAGTTTACTGATTTAGTAAAGTTCAAAAATGCTAATATATATACTACTTAATTTTTTTAAGCAAATTGATAGCTAAATTATTACTACTAATCTGATTAAGAATCATATTGGACGTGCCGGTTATATTGACCACCCTCTGCCGGTTTAACGTGACCACCTTTCGCCAGTCCAAACTGACCACCCCGTGCCGG
>DATHPB010000380.1:0-3115 GCA_035484295.1 Cytophagaceae bacterium | reverse complement strand
ACGTTGTCTCCTACATTAGAGTTGGTCTTGAAGATGACACCCTCTTCTTCCATCAACTGCACTCTTCTTTGGATAACTGTTTTTTCTAGTTTGAAATCAGGAATTCCATAACGCAACAGACCTCCGATTTCATCGGCACGTTCGTACAATGTCACCAAGTGTCCTGCTTTGTTCAACTGTGCAGCAGCAGCCATACCAGCAGGACCAGAACCAATAACGGCTACTTTTTTTCCTGTGCGTGTTTTAGGAGGACAAGGTTTGATGTATCCTTTGGCAAAAGCCACCTCAATGATGTTTTTCTCAATCTCTTCAATGGCCACTGGAGGTTTGTTGATGCCCAATACACAAGCTGCTTCGCATGGTGCAGGACAAATTCTTCCGGTAAATTCAGGGAAGTTGTTGGTTGAACTCAAGATTTGATACGCTTCTTCCCAATGCTCTTTATAGACTGCGTCGTTAAATTCAGGAATGATATTTCCCAGGGGACAACCACTATGACAAAATGGAACGCCACAATCCATGCAACGTGCAGCTTGTGTCTGTACCTGTTTCTCTTCGAAAGGAACATAAAGTTCTTTGTAATCGTTTACCCTTTCTTTAGGATCTCTTTTCTTTGGCAATTCTCTGCCAAATTCCATAAAACCTGTTGGCTTACCCATTTACTACAACCTCCTTATTGTTACTTTCTTGTTTTCTTTTCAATAGAACTGCTTTGTAATCTACCGGCATTACTTTAATGAAATCCAAAGATGCTTTTGTCCAGTTGTCAAGAATGTTTTTCGCTACTTCACTCTTTGTGTAATTGTAGTGGTTCTCGATCAATTTTTTCAAGTCAGCTAAATCTTCTTTTTCCAACGTTTCCAACGCTACCATTTCCATGTTGCAGCGTGAAGGGAATTTTTTGGATGCATCGTATACATAAGCTATACCGCCGCTCATACCGGCTGCGAAGTTTCTTCCTGTTTCACCAAGAATAACAGCTGTACCACCAGTCATGTATTCACATCCATGGTCTCCCACACCTTCAACAACAGCGGTACTTCCTGAATTTCTTACGCAGAAACGTTCTCCTGCTTGTCCGTTGATATAAGCTTCTCCCGATGTTGCTCCATAGAAACAAACGTTACCTACGATGATGTTATCGGAAGGTTTGAACTTCGCTTGCTTGGATGGATAAAGAATGAGTTTGGCTCCTGATAATCCTTTGCCGAAGTAATCGTTAGCTTCTCCTTCCAACTCAAATTTTAAACCGTTTGCACCGAAAGCACCAAAGCTTTGACCTGCAGATCCGTTAAATTTGTAATGAATGGTGTCTTCAGGCAATCCGTCTTTTTTGTATTTCTTAGAAATCTCATAAGAAAGCATAGTACCCGCAGTACGGTCAATGTTAGTGATCGCGTATTCACCGGTTACTTTTGTTTTATTATCCAATGCCGCTTTCGCATCTTTGATGAGTCGCTCATCTAAGATCCCCAGCATGTCGTGGTCTTGTTCTTCTGTTTTGTAAAGACCTACTTCAGCATCTGCTGGTTCTTTGTATAACAATGGACTTAAGTCTAAGTTCTTGTATTTCCAGTGTGTGATGTCTTTTCTTACTTTCAATTGATCTGCCTGACCGATCATTTCATTGACCGTCCTGAATCCAAGCTCGGCCATGATTTCGCGCAGTTCAGTACCCATGAATGTAAACATGTTTACGACGTGCTCAGGTTGACCGGAGAACAGTGCTCTCAATTCTTTATTTTGAGTCGCTACACCTACAGGACAAGTATTCAGGTGACATTTACGCATGATGATGCAACCCACTGCAACCAATGCGGCAGTAGCTACTCCAAACTCTTCCGCTCCCAGCAATGCTGCAATAGCGATATCGCGACCTGTGCGTATTTGTCCGTCGGCTTGTACGGTGATGCGGCTTCTCAATTTGTTTTTAACCAATGTCTGGTGCGTTTCAGCCAAACCAAGTTCCCAAGGTAATCCTGCATGACGGACAGAACTGATTGGCGATGCCCCTGTGCCCCCATCATAGCCGGCAATTAATACTACGTCTGCATGTGCCTTACAGACACCGGCAGCAATGGTACCTACACCTGCTTCAGATACAAGCTTCACACTTACCCTTGATTTAGGATTTGAATTTTTTAAATCGAAAATCAGTTGTGCCAAGTCTTCGATAGAGTAAATGTCGTGGTGGGGAGGAGGAGATATCAATCCTACTCCAGGAGTGGAATGTCTTACTCGTCCGATCCAGTCGTCTACTTTATGACCAGGTAGTTGTCCACCTTCACCAGGTTTAGCCCCCTGAGCCATTTTAATCTGTAGTTCGTCTGCGTTGGCCAGGTAATAACTGGTTACGCCAAAACGACCTGAAGCAACCTGTTTGATCGCAGATCTTTCCCAATCGCCGTTTGCCTTAGGCTCAAAACGAATTTCATCTTCTCCACCTTCTCCGCTGTTGCTTTTTCCTCCGATACGGTTCATGGCAATAGCCAGGGTAGTGTGCGCTTCGAAAGAGATCGATCCAAAAGACATAGCACCTGTTGCAAAACGTTTGAAAATGTTTTCCAACGGTTCTACTTCATCAATAGAAATGGGTTCTCTGTCTTTTTTGAATTCTAACAGGCCTCTCAATGAACAAGCTTTCTGTGTTTGATCATTGATCAACTTGGCATATTTTTTATAGACTTGATAATCGCCCGTTTTTGTAGAATGCTGTAGTAAATGTATCGTCTGAGGATTGAATAAGTGAAACTCCCCACGACGCTTCCATTGATACAAACCACCCACTTCCAGTTTAGGAGTGGCCGCTGCGATCTTTGGATAAGCCTGGCGGTGTTTAATCATCGCTTCTTGAGCAATGTCATCTAATTTCAATCCGCCAATTCTTGAAACGGTGTTCGGAAAGTATTTATCAATGACTTCTTTGTGTATACCCAATGCTTCGAAGATCTGGGCACCTTGATAGGACTGTAAAGTAGAGATCCCCATTTTAGAAAACACTTTCAATAAACCTTTGTCGACGGCTTTGATGAAATTGCCAAACAGTTTTTCTTCGGTGTATTCTTCTTTGATATGACCCGCTTTCTTTAGTCCAAGAATAGTTTCGAAAGCCATG